>NZ_JBIRBA010000012.1:0-270922 GCF_044326345.1 Actinomadura sp. 9N215
CTCCGCCCCTGTCCCCCGGGGCTCCGCCCCTGTTCCCCCGCCCGCCACACTCCGCCAGCCGGGGGCTGCGGTCGTCTCGGTCAGGACGGTCTCGTGTTGGTCTGCTGGTCTAGGTGGGGGGAGAGGGTTAGGGCCAGGTGGAGGGTCAGGCGGTCTTGGCCGTTGGTGAGGGTCAGGGTCGTCAGGGCTTCTATGCGGCGTAGGCGGTGGTAGAGGGTCTGGCGGTGGATGTTCAGGGCTTGGGCTGTTTTCTGGACGTTGCCCGCCAGGTCCAGGTAGGTGCGGGCTGTTTCGGCCAGGTCCGGGTGTTCTAGGAGGCGCTCGGTGCCCTTGGTTTGGGTTGTCTGGGTCAGGGCGTCGTCGCCGGCGGTTCGGAGGAGGCGGAGGACGCCCAGGGACGTCCAGTCGCGGGTTTCACCGGGGGCGGC
The DNA here is from genome assembly GCF_044326345.1 of Actinomadura sp. 9N215. Lineage (NCBI taxonomy): Bacteria > Bacillati > Actinomycetota > Actinomycetes > Streptosporangiales > Thermomonosporaceae > Actinomadura > Actinomadura sp. 9N215. The sequence goes on from NZ_JBIRBA010000012.1 coordinate 429, forward strand.
GGTGCGGGCGGCGACGCGGGCGCGGAGCCAGCCCTCGTGGACGTGGTCGAGGGTCGGGCAGGGGGAGTAGACGCCTGCTTGGACGGGTGCGTTGCGCTCCTCCAGGAGGTGGCGGGCCCGGTCGACGGTCGTGCGGGCGGATGGTCGGGGAAGGACCAGGACGTGGTCGCGCTGCCAGACCGTTGTCAGGGCGGAGTGGGGGAGCAGCCAAGGGTTGAGGGGTTCAGGGCTCGGGGTTCGTAGGACGGCGACGGTGAAGGGTGGTTCGGGGGCTGCGGCCTCTGCGAGTTCTGTCGCTGCCTGGGTGCGGGTGTCGGGGTGGGCGGAGAGGAGGTCGGCGACCTTCCAGCCGAGGTCGTCGCGTTCCCTGGCCTGGCGGGCCATGAGGAGGGCGGCGCGTTCGCAGAGCGGCATGGCGTGGGCGGCCTGGGTGTGCGTGATGCGCTCCTGGTCGTCCAGCAGCCAGAGGTAGCCGTAGGTGACGTTGTTCCAGCGGACGGGCAGGCACAGGCGGCCGAGCTGGCCGACGGAGGTGTCGGCGGGGATGCGGACGGGTCCGGTCGCGCGGGCGATGCCGTGCCGTTCGAAGCGGGTGCGGACGGCGGCGGTGGCGCGGCGGTGCAGGATCGAGTCCATCCGGACGGGGTCGATCGTGTCGCCGTGGGGTGCGTAGGCGACGAGGTGGAAGTCGCGGTCCTCCAGGGTGGCGGGGGCGCGGAGCAGGTCGGCCGCGTGTTCCGCGATCTCCTGAAGGTCCACTGGGCTTCCTCGTTGTGCGTTTGTATGGAGATCAGAGGTGCTGAAAGTTACATTTGACTATACGAGGTCGGGGGTGGGCGCTCCTAACGTGCGAGGTGTTCCTCGTCGTGGGAGGTTCCGATGCTCAGTCCTCTGCTTCTCGCCGCCGCGCGCAGCAGGCGCATGCGCGGTGTCGTCACGTCCATGCCGTTGACCAGGGGAGTCGTCGACCGGTTCGTCGCGGGGGAGGACCTCGGCGCGGCGCTCGGCGTGGTGCGGACGCTCGGCGCGCACGGCCTGCGGGTCACCCTCGATCATCTCGGTGAGGACACCAGGGAGCGGAGCCAGGCCGAGGACACGCGGGACGCCTACCTGGAGCTGTTCTCCGCTTTCGCCGAGCACGGGCTCGCGGGCGGGGCGGACGCGTCGGTGAAGCTGTCGGCGCTCGGACAGGCCTTGCCCGGGGACCTCGCGCTCGACCACGCGCGGGACATCTGCGCCGCGGCCGGACGCGTCGGCATGACCGTCACGCTCGACATGGAAGACCACACGACTGTGGACTCCACGCTGGAAATCCTCGGGAAACTGCGCGTCGACTTTCCATGGGTGGGCGTCGCCATTCAGGCGATGCTGCGGCGCACCGAGGGCGACCTGCGGGAACTGGTCGAGGACGGGTCGCGCGTGCGGCTGGTGAAGGGCGCCTATGCAGAGCCCGCGTCGGTCGCATTCCAGAGCAAGCGTGAGGTTGACCGCGCCTATGTGCGGGGGCTGCGGACGCTCATGCGCGGCGACGGATATCCGATGGTGGGCAGTCACGACCCGCGGATCATCGAGATCGCGCTGGCGCTGGCCGCCGGGAGGTCGCCGTCCTCGTACGAGTTCCAGATGCTGTACGGGATCCGGACGGCCGAGCAGCGGCGCCTCGCCGAAGCCCATCAGATGCGCGTGTACGTCCCGTACGGGGCCGACTGGTACGGCTACTTCATGCGGCGGCTCGCCGAGCGGCCCGCCAACCTCGTGTTCTTTCTTCGTTCGTTCGTTTCCCGCTGAGCAGGAGGGTTCCCCTTATGGACGCCGTGACCAACGTTCCGACGCCGGTGAACGAGCCGGTGCGCGGGTACGCCCCCGGCAGCGCCGAGCGGGCCAGGCTGGAGGCGAAGCTCGCCGAACTGACCGCGGCGGCGCCGAGCGACCTGCCCATGACGATCGGCGGACACCGCCGGCTGGGGGCGGGCGCGAAGGTCGCCGTCGTCCAGCCGCACCGGCACGCGTCCGTCCTCGGGACGTTCGGGACCGCGACCGAGGACGACGCGCGCGACGCGATCGCCGCCGCGCTCGACGCCGCCCCCGCCTGGCGGGCGCTGACGTTCGACGACCGCGCCGCGATCTTCCTGCGGGCCGCCGACCTGCTGGCCGGGCCCTGGCGGGAGACGCTGCTGGCGGCGACGATGCTCGGGCAGTCCAAGACCGTCCAGCAGGCGGAGATCGACAGCCCCTGCGAGCTGGTCGACTTCTGGCGGTTCAACGTGCACTTCGCCCGCCGGATCCTCGCCGAGCAGCCGATCAGCAGCCCCGGCGTGTGGAACCGGTCCGACCACCGGCCGCTGGAAGGGTTCGTCTACGCGATCACCCCGTTCAACTTCACCGCGATCGCCGCGAACCTGCCGACCGCGCCCGCGCTGATGGGCAACGTCGTCGTGTGGAAGCCGTCGCCTACGCAGACGTACTCCGCTGTTCTGCTCATGCGGCTGCTGGAGGAGGCCGGGCTGCCGCCCGGCGTCATCAACCTCGTGACGGGCGACGGCCTCGCTGTCTCGGACGTCGCGCTCCAGCATCCTGATCTTGCGGGGATTCATTTCACCGGGTCCACCGCCACGTTCAAGCACCTGTGGAAGACCGTCGGGGCCAACCTCGACAAGTTCCGCGGCTACCCGCGCCTCGTCGGCGAGACGGGCGGCAAGGACTTCATCGTCGCGCACCCGTCCGCCGACCCGGCCGTGCTGAAGACGGCGCTCGTGCGCGGGGCGTTCGAGTACCAGGGGCAGAAGTGCTCGGCGGCGTCCCGGGCCTACATCCCGCGGTCGATCTGGGACGGCGGATTCAAGGACGACCTCGTCGCCGAAGTCGACGGGCTCACCATGGGAGACGTCGCCGACCTGTCCAACTTCATGGGCGCGCTCATCGACGAGCGGGCCTTCGCCAAGAACAAGGCCGCCATCGAGCGGGCCAAGGCCGACCCCGACGTCGACATCGTCGCCGGCGGGACCTGCGACGACTCGGTCGGATACTTCGTCCGGCCCACCGTCCTCGTCTCCGGCGACCCCGGCAACGACATCTTCCGCACCGAGTACTTCGGCCCGATCATCGGCGTCCACGTGTACGACGACGACCAGTACGAGGACGTGCTCGCGCAAATGGAATCCGTCGCCGCGTACGCGCTGACCGGCGCCGTCATCGCGGACGACCGCGCCGCCGCCGCGCACACCGCCGAAGTGCTCAGGTACGCGGCCGGAAACTTCTACATCAACGACAAGCCCACCGGGGCCGTCGTCGGGCAGCAGCCGTTCGGCGGCGCGCGGGCGTCCGGCACCAACGACAAGGCCGGATCCGTCTTCAACCTGCTGCGCTGGACGTCGCCGCGCTCCATCAAGGAGACGTTCGTCCCGCCGACCGACTACCGCTACCCGCACATGGGCTGAACCGCCGCTCCACCCGTGGCCGGGACGCGCGCCCAGCCACAGGCGAACGACCTCCCCGTCCCCACCCGAACCGGTTTGCGCAACCACCCCCCGCCCCATACAGTTAACCCATCACCGCGGGGTGGAGCAGTTCGGTAGCTCGCTGGGCTCATAACCCAGAGGTCGCAGGTTCAAATCCTGCCCCCGCTACCAAGTATTCACAGGTCAGGGCCCGGTTCTCAAGATCGAGAACACGGGCCCTTGATCGTTTGTCCGTGGTTCGTCCGTGGCACTGAGAGCCACGAGGTGACCGCATCCGGCCTTAAAAGATCTTCTTGGGCACAGGTCAGGACGCGTTCACGCCGAGCGCCCTGTGCAGGTCGATGGTCAGCACACGGTAGTTCCGGCCAACCTTGGTGATCTTGCAGGGGAACTGACCCTCGCGGGCGAGCCGGTATGCCTTGGCACGGCCGAACCCGAACGCCTGCCCGGCGGTGACGACGTCCACGGTCGCCGGCAGGGCACGCAGGCGCTCAATACTCATCGGTTCCATCTCGATGATCGTCTTTCTGGGTGGATCGGACGAGGACTGTGACGCGGGCGTTGCTCCGCGGCGGCACCGATGTGTGCCCAGCCGCGTCGCGGGTGTGTGGACGGCCGCTCGGAGCCTGAGTTTGGGTCTGCGGCGTTGTGCGGCGTGGCGCCGTCCTAGGGAAGCGGCTGTGATGGATGCGGATCTGGCGCCTTGCTCATGTCATCGGTCGAGGGACTCCTTTCACGGTGGGTCTGCCCCGCTGCAGCCGGGTGGGGCCCCGTTGAGGTACCCCCTTGCGGATGTCGTGGGGGAAATCCACGGCGGCGGGGTCGACCGGGGGCTCGTCGGTGCCGTCATCGGCGACAGGGTGGTAGCTGGCGATGGCTGCCACGACTGCGCGGTAGGAGAAGCGCCAGTCTTTGCCGATGCGCATGCCGGGGATGTCGCCGCGGCTCGCGGCCTTGCGGATGGTCGGCGGCGCAATGCGGATCTTGGCGGAGAGCTCCTCGGTAGTGAGGATGTCGGGGTCCGGCTTGTAGCCGGTGCTGTCGGCCATGATCGGTACCTTCTCCCGCTCGGGGGGACGCCGCCGTTCCGCTACCTCTACTGACCATGGTGCACGACTAAGGCATTTTTGCGCTCTTTGAGTCGACCTAGTGTGTATTGGAACTTGGTGAGGCGGTTTAGTTCGTATTTCGTCCGTGACCGGTGTCAGGGCTTGGCGGCTGGGGCCGAGCGTGCGGTGTTGGCCTGCGCGGTCGGCGTGGGGGAGTTGAGTAGCGCGGTGGGAGAGGGACGGCAGGGAAGTCGCCGGCCGCGAGGGCGGCCGCAGTGTCCGGTCGGGAACGTGCCGGCGTTACTCGATGCGACTGGACCGGTGTTGCCCGTAGGGCGGTGAGACGGTCGGCCGCGTGGCGGGCTGCGGTGGCCTGGTGAGCATGCAGTAGGTCAGCGATGGTCTGCACGAGGTCGATCAGGGCGGCGAGCAGGTGAAGTAGCGCAATGGCGGGGTCGGGGTGTCGGTGACGCGCAGCATCGAGCGCATGGATCCGCGCTGCCTGTCGGAGGGCGTACCCGTAACGGGTCGGTGTCGGGGTACGTAGGTACGGCTGGCGGGCCACGCGGTCGAACAGATCGGCTGCCTGCCCCAGACCTGGGTCATCGAAGACACGCGCAGCCAGATGCAGCGTGTCGGCAGTAGCGCGGTTCAGATCGGCGCGTACCTGTGCGTTACGGGTATTCAGGTAGACCCGGCGAGCCGCGGCGACGGCCATGTTCAGCTCTTTGTACCACTCGCCGGTGTCCTGGCTGTGGGTTGCGTGACCTGTGGGGGCGGGAGTTGCGCGCTGGGTGTTGCCTAGGGGCGGGGTATAGCGGCGGCGTAGTTGCGGGATGGTCAGATCTGGGGCGAGTTTCCCGCCGGAGAACCAGATCGGGTTCCCGTCGCGGTCAGTGTGGCCATGCAGCGCGACGGCGTACCCGGTCACCGAACCCGGATCACGTGAGCTGTACCGGACGCGGACTGTCACTCGCCGGTTAGTATCCAGGTCGGTGAGGAAGCCCTCGACCGAGGAAGTACCCGCAACGGTCTGGGAGACCAGGCGTCGCAGGGTCGTCCGTGGCGGCTCGCGTCGGCCCGTCCGGCCAGCGTGCTCGGTCTCGGCTCGGGTCGGCCGGGGCGCTGCGGTGCGATCGGCCGGGGCGGTGACCGTCAGGCCGAAGCGCTGCTCAATCGCCCGGCAGGCCGCGCGAACTTTGTAATGGTCGCCGTGAATGCTGACCCATCGGCTGTCCTCGCGGGCCAGGGTCACGACGAGATGGACGTGGTCAGGAGCGTGGCGGACCGCCACCCACCGGCACGCCCCGTCGTCGTCCCGAGGTGCCAGCCCAGTGCGGTGCATCAGCTCCTCAGCGATCTCGGCCCACTCATCGTCGGACAGCACCCGGTCACCGGGGGCCGTGCGCATTCCGCAGTGCCACACCGGCTGCACGAACCCCTTGCGTGGTTGCGCGTCCAACGGGGAGTTGAGCAGCGCGGCCAAGCGCCGCACGTCCCGTCTCTCGTCGTGGGCCATCGGCGGCTCCAGCGCGGCCGGATGCCGAAACCCAGCCACCACGTGCGGATCGTCGTGTTCGTTGGCCCGCCCCGGCCCGAACAAGTAGGCCAGCAACCCGGCCACCCGCCGCCCCCGGGTCACCTTGCCGATCATCGCAGTCTGCGCCCGATCCGGATCGCAATGTCATCCACCCGCTGTACCGCGCGAATACATACCTCGGCGTACCGTTCCATATTCCCTGGTATCTGCCCGGTCGCGTGCATTTCCCGGACAACCTGATTGAAGTTCACCCCCATACGGTTCATCGCCCGGGTGGCGGCGTTCAAGTCCGAATGCAGCTCACGCAACACCGAATCAACAGGCCTCGACTCGTCGCGCGCAGCGGCCACCGCCGCCCGCGCCACGAACGCGCCATAGGCCAGCCCCTGCCGTTTCGCCGCGCCCACAATCTCAGCTTCCTCGGCCTGGTTGACCCGGAACCGCATCACCTTCAACCGTGCCTGCCCTTGCCGTGGCCGGCGCTGCAAGCCCCGGCCAGGTGCGTCCTCGCCGTCCTGCGCAACCTCACTCATCCCGCCTCCTAGCCAGGACCGCGCCCGGTCCCACACCACCAGTGTGCATTCTGGATTCCGCCAAATCCAGAATTGTGGCCACAAGCCTTATAACTTGCTCTCCGCTCAGTGGTGCGCCGAGTGATTACCTCGATCAGCGCGTTATCGGGGTTAATGGACCGTGTGTCGTTGTGCTTTTCGGTACCGTAAAGGCTCAGTCTCTGACTACGTGTTCGGGTCTCGGAAGCGGCTCGTACGAAGACGTGTCAGCGCAGGGGGCCGGCGTGTGAGACCGTCAGGGGCCAACTCCTGGCTTCGAGCTACCGAGGGTCCTTCAGCGCAGGTTTGATCATGTCGATGACCGGGGTGTTTCGAGGCGTGAGGTCGGGCCGGAGAATTCGATGGCAGCTCGGGCGGGGGAGTCCGGCCCGGTCACCTGACACACCGAACGCACCCGTCGGTGGCCACGGCTGCATGTTGGGACAGTTATCGCTTCAGCGAAACATGTCCTCTAGACGTTCGGCGAACTGGATAGCCTCATCCCAGCCCTGGCGGACGAACGTTTCAAGCAGCGTTCTCACCGCGGTCATACACTTTGGACTTCTGACGATCAACTCGCGGTGATCAGCGAGGTAGCGTTGTATAAGCTGAAGCACTGCGCTAAGAGCCAATGGCTCTCGCGCATAGTGGGCGTCCCTTCCAGCCGCTCGGACGGCCACGAGGAGCGCCCGCTCGGGTGCATGGAAGCTGATGTGATCTAGTGTTTTTATAATATGATGAGTAACGCTGGGATGGTGTACAACGCTGTAGCCCTCCAGCAATGGGAAAGCTTGTTCGGCGAACGCTTTCTGCATTTGGGTGGCCTGATCTTCCTGAGGCTCATCGCTATTAGTTGCACCGCTCGCATAATAGATGTTCTGAACGACGCTATTGGCGATCTTCACTGCATTGGTCGCTCGTTCTGTGTTCGGGGCAACTGCCGTATTCTCCTCAGTCCATGCCTCTCCGACTGCATAGAGGGGGAGCTTGAGCAAAGCAAAAGTCCGCTGTTGTGATACTGAGGAGTTTGTATCCTCTGGATTTAGGAAGCGCCGCAGCCCAGCCGGAACCCACTCCGTTCGACGAGGAATTTCCAATGGGCAGGATAGCCAAGACTGTAGAGTGCTGTGGGCGTAGGGCGTTCCATATTCAGCAGCCATAATGATGAGCAATTTTACGATCACCTCAGCGCGGCCTTCGTCGCTGAGGTCTGTGTCGCCGATCGGGTCTGCTGCGATGATTGCCCATTGGGGCTTGGTGGCGATGCGCCGGAGAATCTCATCAACCTCGAGGGGGTAGGCGCCGCGATACCCGCTGAGCAGTGACACCAGCATCGCCTGTACCTGCGAGTCCGTTTCAGAGCTTAGCCGCACCTCGAGGTCCTCAAGGGCCGCCTCTTCTCCAAAAAGGAATGGAATTGCTTCCGCGCATAGCATTCGGTAGAGCGCATTGGGCGAGCTAAGGAAGGGGATGACGGCTGCCGATAGTTCGTCGTGAAGCTCAGCTAGCCATTCAGGCCTCCTCGCGAGAGTAGTGACGCCCGACACGGCTTCCGAGGTGATCGTGGCACCCCATGCGCGCCACCCAGATTCAACCTCGTCCTCCTGGGGAGGGTTCGTCGCTGATGGCAGCGCCGCCTGGAGAACAGCCAGGACGTCGCGCCCTAAAGGCTGCCCAGGCTGAATGAGCGCACTATGCGTAAGTTGCCGCGCTCCTCGGACCAGCAGAAAACGATCTTCTTCTGCGGTTGTCTCAGACGCATGGGTCAAGAGCTGTTGTCGCAGGGCCGACCAACTTTCGGCAAGCTTCTCATACCCAACCGCACGGGTAGCCGGGTCATGGTCGCTTGTTTTCTCGAACGCCTCAGCAACATCGGCAGAAGGGCTCTCACCTGCGCCATCGCCGTCATCCCGTGGTTCCCTTGCTAGCCAAGACGGTGAGTCATCTATAAGGTCACTGTCTGCGTGGCCACGAGAGAGCCGCCGGTCAACCCGGTCGCTACTGGCTAGCTCCTCTAGGTGCCGGAGCGCGTCAGGTTCGCTGACCTTCCTAAGATCGAGTGCACCTAGAAGCGCATCGCGTTGGCCGCGCTGCCACTCCTGCCTGCGGGGGTCGTCAACCTCGTCGGCTTCTAGGTTCGTAGCGGTCAGGATGGCGGCCTCGAGCCGACGGTGAATCGCAATGTCAAGTTCTGGCGATAGGCGAGCGGTCACGAGCCCCGCTGCGCCTCGGGTCTGGCCTCGTTCGAAGATGCCGGTCTCCAGCGTCGGAACAAGCAGGCGCGCGAGAGCCGGTGACTCGGCGTTGGCCGCCTGCATCAGGAGACGCTCCCAGACCTCGCCATGCGACAAGGTGGAGATCAAGAGATGGACAACCCGGCGAAGCACCTGCAGGTCGGCGCTGCCGTCTTCTTCAGCGTTAGCCAGGCCCGAGCTCGTATGCTCAGCCCTCGCCTGAAGCTCAGCGATCACGGAGTCGACAGCCGTGTCCAACTCGGAGTGCCCTCCCGCGTACCGCAGGTTATCGCCGTAGCGAATGCGTGGCCTTCGGCCAGTATCAGTACTGCGGTCGTACTGGAACATCCGCGGTACTTCCACAATCCGTATAAGCATCCGAAATGCAGCCTCAAGATCGGCAGATGCGACCTCGGGAAGTTCCTTGCAAACACTCCAACGGAGCTGATTCAGGTCTTGCTGGAGATTGCTGGTTAGCCCGAGAATCTGACTATCCGAAATGTTGGTAACCTGCTGCCGGTCTTCCTCGTACTCCCAGGGTGCTGCAGCGATCTCAACAGCGAGTTCTACATTTCTTCTGGCGATATTCGGCAGGCACTCGATGAGCACTCTGCCTATCTCGAAACCCCATGCCCGCAGCACTTCATGCGAAATTACGATACGCACGATCTGCTCGCAAGCAGTTCCGTCGAGAGAGATGGCGCGAGCGAGAGGCCATGCAAGCATCTTCCCAATTCGTGCTCGGTCAGGATCGTTGATGTCCTCCAAGGCCACGGTCATGCAGTCAACGACGACCTGCATCCAATGGTCACTCGTTTCCGTGTCAGGCCAGGATGCTCCCTGGCCAGTCGCCCGTCTGAGTAGCTGAGCGGCGTCCAACGCAAGGGAGACGTCGTCGGTAGCGCGAGCCGCACGGGCGAGGTTTCCAACGAATGGCGAGAATGCCCTAAACAGGCTGGGCTGCAAATCCGAGTTGGCTATCGCGGCCGCGACCAAGAACGCCATGCGGCGAGCGTTAAACTCCGGGTTCTCACGGGCTCCCGTGGCAGGGGTGCACAAGCATGCTTCCGCGAGACCAGCCAGTTCATCAGGTGAACAAAGTTCGCGGCTACATACGGTGGCCGCCGCAGCGGCGGCTAGGTGATGCCCTGATGCCTCGGCATTGAGCCTGAGGGCGAGCCGCCAGAACTCCTGCCTTGTCGGGTCATTTCGCCAGGCGATGGCCAGCCGGTAGTCCAAGCTGGGCCGCAGGAGCAGTGCCAAGTTAGGCTCGGCGTCCAACTGCTCTGCAAGACTCTCTGCGCAGGAGGTGTCGCCGAGCGACAAAATGCTCGCCGCAAAGTCGAAAAGCACTGGATGGCTGAATGCGATCGGCGGCTGCGGCAGGCCGATTGCCTGCGGCAAGTCACGGAGAACGCCGTCGCTCACCAAGTCCTGCAAAACAGCGGTATCAGAGTGAGGCAGGTGAGCGACCTGCTGTCGGCGATCAGCGATCATCTGTGCAACGACCTGTGTGAGTGTCGAGGCTCGTTCCCACGGATCCCTGCCACCTTCAACTACCCGCACCCGCCAGTACCGGTCGAGCAAGTCAAGCCGGTTGCGAATGCTGCTGGGCTCGAGGAGGGCGCCGTCAGCCAGCAGTTGCGAGGCGATGTCCAAGTTGAATGGATTACTCAAGAGTCGCCGCATCCTGCTTCCGGCGGCTCGGAGAAGGTCGGCAAGCGCGGGGCTTTGTTGCAGAAGGCTCTCCAGCTCCCCTGGCGGCAGGTCCTCGACCAGAAGGTGGCGGACGCGCTGAAGCGAGGAATCAGAATGAGCAGGGTCGACGGGCGCACCGCGGAACATCGCACGCCATTTGTGGCCGTTGCGCAGGTCGAAGCGCCGGACGGTGGCGACGATCTCCCAGCGGCTGCCTGCAAGCTGCTTGGCCAGCGTTGGCAGCCACTGCGATGCATTCTCCCCACGGGTCTGGTCCAGGCCATCCAGCAGGAACCTGCCGGGACGAGTGCCCGGCCAGCCCAGCAGAATGTCCCTGAGGTCGTGTTCGAGGTTCAGCTCCGTGCGGGTCTGGCCAGCGGACGGTCTCAGCTGCTCGGCGCTGAGAAGGACCACGTCGTTTCCCTGATCGATCAGGTCGGCGGCCAACTGGCAGAGAAGTGCCGTCTTGCCCGTACCAGGCTCACCGGTCAGCGCGAAGCTGCCCTCCGCGGCGTGCAAGGTCGGTCCCACTTCTCGCTCAAGCGTCAGACCTCCTTCGGGAGTCGTGAGGGTGAGGGCACTCCCGAGCACCGCCATGTTGTTCCTGGTGGCTTCCCGTAGGCGAGCGATGTCCCTCCGCAACCGAGTGACCGGCCTGAGGTGGAAGGGTCGTTCTTCAAGCTCGGCCACAAGCGCGTCGCGGCCAACCCATCTTTGGCCCTCCCCGAGTTCGTGGCCGGTGGCGACCAGCGCCTCCCAGAGGTCGCGCGCCTGATCCTGGTCGACCAGCATGTCGCTGAGCATCACCTGAACCCTTTGATATTCCAGGCCATCGTCGCGCAGGTTCAGGGCACGGACGACAAGGGGGCGGAGGAGACGCCGCAGGGCGGCGTCATCGGCTGGCCTGCCCTTGCGTTCCTCCCACAACCGCCGAAGATGGGCGAGAAGCACACTGAGGGCGTCGCGCTCGGGTTTGTTGGTAGCAGCTTCCTCTAGAGGAACCGCCTCAGGATGGGTGCGCAGGCGATCCGTCACTCTAGCCAGGTGATCCCTGACGGTGGCCGGCGCGTGCTCATCACCAAGCAACAGCACCCGGTCGAGATTCCGGTCAAGGGACCGCAGCATGTGCTGATTCGGCGGTGAGCTGGGAACCTCGCCGATCACGGCATCCACGAGTTGCCGCAGTGCCTCAGCCAGCGCGCCATCTTCAGCCCTAGTGAGCTGAAGCCTCTTCTTCGCTTGGACCATCAGCCAACCGCCCGCATCTGTGACCGCGCCGACGTCGTCGACGGGCCGCGCAGTCTGACTGCCAACGCCGACTACACGATGGCCGAAGGCCCAGCCAGGCAGTCGATCCTCAGTCAGTAGGTGCGCCGCGAACCAGGCCAAGCAGCGATCCTCATGACCGACACCCCCCGAGGTTCCGGCCCCACCCGTCGATGACCGCGTCACTGCTTCATACCTCCCCGCTACCTCCTCTCTATCATTGCTAAATCAGTCAGGCGGCGGAGGCGAGACGCGCGAGTAGGACCGAAGATCGCCCAAGGGCTGTGGCCGCAGCCGCCACGGCTGGGCTGCCTCTTGAAACCGACCCTAAGACTTGCTTCAGTAGAGAGACAGAGTTTGCAGCTTGCGTGGCACGGAGAGGGCCACGTCGGCCACCATCGGAGCTGGAGGGCTAGGCGGCCAGCGTGCGTAACCGCGCGTAGTAAGTTTGGCCGAGTTCAGTGGGATCCGAGAGAGAATTAGGTAGCTGCGGACAAGCGCGGAGATGACCGTCCGTCCGCCAAAGAGCCTCGGACAGTGTGCCTCCTAGGTTGGTTCTCAACAGCTGACGTCCGGAAGTTAGGTCGACGACGGTCAGACGTCCGAGATCGGTCACGCCGACGAGCAGATCGTCTTGCAAACGCCCTCGAACTCGCGCTGCATACGTCCGCTCATGGCCGTACAGGCCAAGAGAGAGCCACACGACTAGCGTGGGCAGCCGCAATGAGAGCGACGGCCCGAGCGCCTGGACCGAGCCTTGCCGGGCACCGGTCCTGAGGCAATAAAACAAGTAGCCGCGAAGGGCGCCCTAGCTTTTTCCTCACAGCCTCGTCAGATCCCACAGCGCCCGCCAGTGAGACGAGGTGGCCTAGGTCGGCTTGGGGCCTTGGTATCGCGGCTGGCGGCAAGCGCTTTGCGCCGCCATCAGTCAGGAGCTGGCCCCCCCCGAGTCCTCGCCCGAGCAGTGGGGCGCTCCCAGGAGGGCAGGTGCTGTCGGCCTGTCGGCCGTGTTCTCTCCCGAGCTTGGCATCTGGCTGGTACGCAGCAGGGGCGGGGAGAGGGCTTCTGCGGTTCCGCGGCGGTACAGGAGGGCCGGGCGGCCGATCTGGGGGACGTAGCGCTGATCGGTCGGTTCGAGGAAGCCTTCGGTTCGGGTGACCTTCCGGCGGAAGTTGCTGGGATCGAGTTTGAAACCCCATACGGCCTCGTAGATGTGGCGCAACTCGCTGATGGTGAAGGGCTCGGTGCAGAAGGCGGCGGCCACAGTGGTGTGCTCCAGCTGGGATCGTGCGCGTTCGAGCCCGTCGCGGAGGATCGCCTGATGGTCGAAGGCCAGTTGGCGGGTGAGTGCGTCTGATACCGGAGCCCAGTAGGCCGCTGCGGCGTCCGTGCCGCCGACCGGAATGGGCATATTGGGCCCGAGAGCGAGAAAGGCGACGGTGATGACCCGGCCCCGTGGATCACGTTGGGGGTCGCTGTAGGCACGTAGTTGCTCCAGATAGAGACTGCACGTGTCCAGGTCGGTCTCTTCGTGGAGTTCGCGTAGCGCAGCCTCCTCCAAGGTCTCGCCCTTGTCGATGTAACCGCCGGGGAGGGCGGGGTATCCGCGGTAGGGCTGGATACCTCGATCGATCAACAGCACCTGATGGTCGCCGTCGCGGACGGTGAAGATCACCAGATCCACGGTCACGGTGACGACCGGCGGCTTCCACTCAGCGTCCTCGATGGCCATGACTCCAATAAAAGTCATCTTGACCCAAAGGCGCAACTGACTTATGGTCAAGTTGACTTTTAAGGCTCGTCGGCTCGGGAGGCGCACATGGCCCAGATGCGAACCGATCCAAGTGATCGACGGGACACAGACGCCGTCCCGGAGGACACTGCCACCCGCCACTTGTGCATCGGTGTGTACTTGGACAGGGCCTTTCGATGGACGGTGCTCCGGCGCATCCACAACGATTCGCTCCGTGTAATCCCTCCGTCGTACGGTTTCGACCTGAAACCGGTCATCACGCACGCTTGGCGGGCGTGGATCATCGAAACCGTCCAGCGCACGGCCATCTTGGCGGTTCTTGTGGCGGTGTTCGCAGTGCACTGGGCCGCGTTCGTCACCGTCGTCGCCATCCTGGGGTTCTGGTCCATGGCCAGGATGCTGCTCAAGCACGCTCCGGTCGCGATTGCTCTGCACGTCAAGGAGAAGGCAGATGCGTGGCTGCGCCGATCCAGGTGGAAGAGCGAAGGGCTTGACCTCGAACATCAGAAGCGACTGACTGTGCTTTACCTGGTGGGCTGCACTGTCGCGGTTGTAGCACCGTCGCTGGCGGCCGGAGCCGTTGGCATGTCACCAGCGGAACTGTGGCGGCTGGCTGCCGCCCTTGTCTTAGGACTGGCCATGATCGTCGCGATCGGCGGGCTGTTCTTCCGGACTGCGATCAACGATGCCCATCACGGCGACCTGGCGAAGCTGTGCAAGACGAGTCGCAGGCAAGAAGCCATAACCCACCAGGAGCGTCCACCGTACGTGCTCTATCGCCGACCGCCATCGGTCCCCGAGGAAGCACATGATGTCTTGGAACAAGCTGGACAAGGCCTCGAAGACGATGCGGTAAGTCAGTTCGTCGGTGCAGGCAGGCTCGTCCATCGTTGGATTCCGCCGGTCACCGTTCAACTCGTACATGCGGACGGGGACGAGGACAAGCCGTTGGAGATGCGCGAGTGGGCCACGCCGCCGTTCACGACGCATGCTCTGGTGCAGCGCCTGGCCGGGGCGGTGGCACTGCTCGCGGACGAGGAGGAGGCCACTCGGGTCCCCGGGCTCACCGTGGGAGATCGGCTTTATGTAGCGGAGGCGGATGTGGAGCGCTGCCCCGCTTGGCTTTGGAAGTGTCCGAGCGATGAGGAGATCTATCGGATCATCGACGACCCTCATGGCCTAGTTCATCATTTCTTGGAAGCCAGCGTTTCGATGCGCGGCGGCGAACTGGTGACGACCGTCTTCCTGCGTACGACGGTCAAGGGCAGGACACTAAGCCTTGACTTCGCGGCTTGCGTGTTGACCCGGACACCAGACGCCTACCACTCACTCGGCGTTTACGGGCGGAGTGGTCCGGGTGCGGTCCTGCAGATGATGCTGCGCAGAGTGCGCGACCTTCCTGTAGAGGTCGCTGGTCTGTGGCGCCTGGTCGAGGTCCCCCCGCTCATCTACGGAGCCTTACGCGCCCGCACAGCCAGGAGGCCGCTGCCGCGATGCGGGGAGGTAAGCATGCGGGAGAACAAGTCAATGCCATGGGAGAAGGCCGAACTGGACCAGCCCATGATCCACGACTACATCAAGATCATTCAAGAGCGGCTGCTGGCGACCGCTGAGGACTTCCTGTCCGCGCACAAGGTCGACACCTCGAACTTCCGCAGGCAGGCGCAGCAGATCATTAACCAGGGTGTGCTCAACATGGGCCGCGGCTCCGTCGAGGTCAACCAGTCAGCGGTAGGTCCTGGCGCGCGATGGCACGACGAGCGCGAAATACCCGGTGACTTGTAGCTCAGCCAGAACCGAGGAGCTCGCAATGAACCCGAACATCACCAACAGCGGCATCATCACCAACAAGGGCCAGACGAAGGTCAACCAATCCGCCATTGGTCCCGGTGCACAGGTCACCCTTGGCCGGTTCGCTGAGTCCACCGCCGCTCGTCCCACAGGCGTCGGCGTGATCACCGTGCTCAGTGAGGAGGCCAACGCCGTCCGCGAGGTGCTCGGCCTGCACCGCGTCCGCAAGGGCGAACTCCCCTTCATGGAGGGAAACGTGGACGTACGTGGCCGTGACATTCACATCGCTGCGATCCGCACATTGAAGATGGGGCCACGGTCGACCATGGCCACTTTCCAGCAACTCCGCGACCACTACTCACCCACGGTGATCGCCCTGACCGGTATTGGCGGCGGCATCCACTCCGACGCAGCGATCGGCGACGTGGTCATCACCAACCGCGTTGTCTACTACGACCAGCGGCGAGAGACTCCAGACGGGCCGCGGTACCGAGGCGACGCACTGGAAGCGCCCGCCGCGATCGGGCATGCCCTGAACTCCTACTTCACCGACTACGGTGAACCTGCCGTCCTCGACGACGAAGAGACGGGAGACCAGTACCGCGTCCACACCGGACCCATCGGCTCAGGCGACGCGTTGATCACCGATTCGGACTCCCACATCATCCGCTATCTGACCGGCTTCAACGAGCACACCCGCGCCATCGACATGGAGGGCGCTGGCCTCTCCGAGGCCTTCCACGAGCAGACTGGCAAGTCAGCCGTGCGGGGCTGGGTGGTTGTCCGAGGAATTTCCGACGACGCCAGTGAGCACAGGAGCTACGACCATCACCAACTCGCCGCACAACGCGCGGCAAAAGTACTGAAGACACTCCTTCCATACCTGCCCATCGATGATGACACTCACGGCTGAACCAGTGGCCGTGGAATCCTTCGCGCTGGCTGTAGCGAGTTCTCTGTTGGTTGCAGGTCTCACTGTTCTCTGTGTCCGAACCGTGTCCATCTGCTCACGCGCTTGGGTGATCTTGCTGTCCCGGCTTACAGGACTCGGCGTGTTGCGTGTCGCGCCACGGCAACAGCATGCCGCCCGGCAGATCAAGGCCGAGTTGAGCCGCGCCAGGTGGGTGTGCGTGCTGACCGGCCGCGGTAACGAACTGACCCGCGACACCTTCGCCCCCGTCTGGGAGGACGCGGGTCAGCGGCTCGAATCTGTCCAAATCCTCCTACCGGACAGTGAGCTGGGCCCTTCCTCATGGCTGAGCCGACGCGAAGAGGACGTGCGACGCATTGACCCCGGCTTCTCCTGCGGCCTGCTCGCCGAGCAAATCCGCCTCAACGCTGCCTACATCCGCGAAATCGCGCGCCACCGCCGCGCTATCGAGTTGAGGTTCTACGACCTGCCCCACCTCCACCGCCTCGTCATCACTGACCAAGCCGCTTACGTCACCATCTACTCGCCCACCGAACATGGCCGCAACTGCCCCACAGTCCTCGCACGTCGGCCTGGGTTGATGTATGACTACGCGCTCCTTCTCTTCCAAACCGCTTGGGCCTCCAGCCAACCCACGAACACCTGAGGCGCGACGGTCGGTAGAACTCGTGCATGGATAGTTGCCTCGTCGTCTCCCACGTCACCGGCGACAGGCGCCCCGATCTCACCACCCGGGGTGGCGGACGTCTACTGGAACACTTAAATCCAGCGACGCTCCGCACCCGCATCCAGATCCAACTCTTTTCCCAGGGCCTTGTTTTGTCCTTTCCAGCCTTACGTATGTCGCCGGCCGGGGGTTGGGCGCCAGGGTTAGAGGTCGAGTACGCCGGTCTTGATCTGGGTGAGGAGAGTCGCCAGCGCCGTGTGGGTCAGGGGTAGGCGCGGGCCGTCTGGGTCTTTGGAGTCTCGGATGCCGATGGCTCCAGCTTCGAGTGTGGCTATCTGGACGCAGTTGCCTTCCCTGGTGTAGGTCGACGTTCTCCACAGCACGCTCTTCGACGTCCTTGCGGTGTCCATGCGCGGACGTTAGCCCGTTGCGGGACCCCTTGACCAGAGTCGCTTGGGCAGGAGAGCCTTGTAGGTGAGGTGCCTCTCTTCGCCTCACCATCGATGACGGAGGCCGTCATGGCGCTACGGTTGCTGGCGATCGACCCGGACACGCAGGGCGGAAACTGCCTGGCTGTCCACCTCGATGAGGACACCGGCGACATCCTCTTCCAGGGCTGGACCGAGGCCGCTCCGCAGGTGCTCGCCGAGGCCGAGAAGAACAGTCCTCTCGCACCTCACGAGAGCCTGGTGAGGTTCCCGGCCTGGATGCGGGAGACCATCTTGGAGGCGCTACGTGACGACGCCGAGACCTGACGATCTCGACGCAGAGGACTTCGCTGCACTGTTCGCGATGGTGCGACGGACGGCGGTTCACCTCGAACTGAGGGACGCCTACACGCCCGATGACCCGCTGTTCCTGTGCTGGCTGGACGGTCACGTGACCTCTGCCGACATCGCTGAGCATGAGCACGAGTGGGCCGAGATCGTGCGGACTGCGGTGGGACGCGGCGTCACTATGCGTCGTGTCCGGGTCGTCTCTGAGCCTCTGGCCCCGTTCACCCGATTCGAGTACGACGGGGCCGGCGCGCTCAATGAGGCGGCTGGCGAGCAGGTCCGTTGGCTGCCTCGTCGGCAGGCTGGCGGCCTGTGCCTGCCCGCCAATGACTATTGGGTGTTGGACGATCGTCTCGTCCGATTCGGCTACTTCTCCGGCGTCGGGGACTACATGGGCGCGGAGTTGACCGACGATCCGGCTGTGGCGGAGCAGTGCGGTAGCGCTTTCGAGGCAGCATGGAAGCGAGCGATTCCGCATAAGGACTACCGCCCGCATTAGCCGATTCGACACTGACACCGTGCCTTCACCTCAGTACCCGGCCGTTCAAGCGGCTCGGCAGGCCCTCGCCGACCGCCTGCGCGAGATCCGCCTGAACTCCGGGATTAAGACCAAGTACCTTGCCGAAGCCGCCGGATGGGACAGGTGGAAGGTCGGCAAGATCGAGCACGCTCAGCGAGCGCCAACCGTCGCCGATATCAGGGCTTGGTGTCGCATCTGTGACGCCGAGGACCAGTGCGAAGACCTCATAGCGGCTCTGCAGTCCGCGGACTCCGCCTATGCGACCTGGAAGCGGCTCCAGCGGGGTAAAGGCGGCCTGAGGAGGCTCCAGGAGAGCCGCCTTGCCCTGTACGAGGGGGCCTCTACCGACTGGACGTACTGTTCTCAGGTCGTGCCTGGCCTCCTCCAGACTCGGGATTACGTCACTGAGTTGCTTACTCTCATCTCTCGCCGATCAGGCGGGCCCGACGACGACGTACCAGGAGCGGCTGCTGCTCGCATTGACCGGCAGCGTGTTCTGTGGCGGCCTGGTCGCAAGTTCTTGTTCCTGATGGAAGAGGCAGCGCTGTACTACCGCTTCGGCGAACCACAGGTAATGGTCAACCAACTCTCGCACCTGGCCAACATCACGGCGTCCGCCATTCCGTCGGTGGCGCTGGGAGTGCTCCCCTTCTCACGCCCGCGTTCTCAGTGGGTGTTGGAGAACTTCACCGTGTTCGACGGCAACAAGGTGGAGGTAGAGATCCTGTCTGCCCTGGTCACCATCACGGTGCCGGGTGAGGTCTCCCTGTATCTGGCTGCGTTCGAAGATCTTTACCGCTCGGCTGTCTTTGGGGATGAGGCGGGGAGGCTGATCG
The DNA here is from genome assembly GCF_044326345.1 of Actinomadura sp. 9N215. NCBI lineage: Bacteria > Bacillati > Actinomycetota > Actinomycetes > Streptosporangiales > Thermomonosporaceae > Actinomadura > Actinomadura sp. 9N215. The sequence continues at coordinate 19,499 of NZ_JBIRBA010000012.1, forward strand.
AGGCAGCGACCGATACCTACCGCTGAGGTTGTCTGCCTCCTTTTGCCTCTCTTCTGGTGCGGAACCCTCGCTGCGAGTCAGTGTCGTGTGACACGAGGTCCATCGGCTGGCGTGGCACAGCAGGACGGGGCCCGGTACCGACTCGGGAGTCACCGATGACGACAGCAGCGCAAGAGACCCGGAAGATCCTGATGGATCACGAGTTCCTCTCGACACCGGCCACAGTGGGCATCGCCCGCCGTGCGGCGGTGCGCGCTCTCGTCGTGTGGGGGCTTTCCGAGAGACAGGCGGAAGACTTCGAGTTGGTGGTGTCCGAGCTGGTGACGAACGCGGTCGCTCAGGCACGTCACAAGAGGATCCGGGTGCGGATCTGCGAAGAGGTCGTGAACACACTCACCGTCGAGGTCTGGGACTCCGTCCGGGCCTCGCCCCGGTGCAAGTCTCTAGAGCTCGACGCCGAGAACGGACGTGGGCTCTTCATCGTGGAGAGGCTGGCTGCCCACGCCGGCTGGCGGCTCGCCGGCGAAGGCAAGTGGGTCTTCGCCGTTCTGGAGGTACGCCCCTATGCCTGAAAGCACCGCCGTCGTCGCGGGCGAAACCCTCGTCTCTGTTCAGGCCGCCTTGGAGATCGCCCATGGCGCCTACGAACAGGCGATGGTGCAGCACGGCATGTTGCCCGCCTCCATCAGGGCCATCCGAGAGCTGGCCGAACAGAACATCCAGGAGTTGGAGAACGAGGAGTAGCTCTCCAACGACACCTTGGGGCTCACGGCGATGGACCACGAACTGGTTCCCCGCCCCCGTCTGAGCTGATCGCCGTGAGCCTCTGCGCGTGGCGTCCCGGCGGTCGATGCCGTGGACGGGCGCCCCCTGAACTCCGCGGCCTGGGTTAGCTGGCGCGCACCCAGGCCGCGGGGCACCACACGTTAAGCGCGCCGCTGGAGGTCACGATGACCATCACCACCGAACGGGCGGCCGCGGTCGCCAAGGGCCCGCGCGACCTAGTGACGCTGGAGCAGTTCCAAGTCATGGTCGACGACGTGGTGGCCTTCGACAAGGTCACCCGTCCTTACGCCGAGGCGGGCGTCGAGCAGTTCCTGGTCTTTCTCAAGGCGTGGGGCGACACCATGGCCGAGGTCGGCGGCGACCCGCGCGCCTGGGTGAAGTTTGCGCCGTCGCCCGCCGTCGACAAGGTCTGGCACCGCTCGATGATGCGCACCCGCACCTTCGCCGAGGTGTGTGACCGGGTCGCGGGCCGGTACATGCACCACCTGCCGATCATGGACGAGGACATCCGTTCCGGGCAGGCGTCCGAGCGTGGCCTGGCGGCGATGCGCGCCACCGGGTACCGCGTCGATCTGGAATGGTGGATGGACGGCGAGTCCTGCTGCCCGGAGAACTGCGCGCAGCCTCCGCACACGGCCTGATCCGACCACGGGGATTGATCAATGCGTAGCGACTGGTCCGACCTGCCGGCTGAGGTGCTCGGGGCGATCACGGCGCACACCGGGCCGATCCACAGGATCGAGCCTTCGTCCGCTGGCAACCACGCGGACATTGCCGCGACCGTCCACGCTGGTGGTGGGCGGTTGTTCGTCAAGGCCGCCCGCAAGACCGAGCCGGACACCGATGGTCCGGAGGTCCGATCCCTGCGCTGGGAAGCGGCGATCAATCCCCACGTCACCGAGTACGCCCCCCGCCTTCACTGGACGGTGGAGGTCGGGGGGTGGCTCGTCTTGGCCTTCGAGCACGTCCAGGCTCGCCACGCCGACTATTCGCCGGGTTCGGCGGACCTGGACATCTTGACGAAAGTCATCGACAGCCTCCAGGCTCACCCGGTCCCGTCGGTGCTCGAACGCAAGCGCGTCGAGCGACGCTGGGAGGCGATGGCCGACGTCACCATGCTTGCTGGCGACACGTTGCTGCACGCCGATCTGAACCCCGCCAACGTCCTGCTCGGTGACGACGGATCGGTCTGCCTAGTGGACTGGACGTTCGCTGGCCGTGGTGCCGCGTTCCTGGAGCTGGCTTTGCTCGTTCCCTGGCTGCTGAAGGCCGGGCACACGCCAGTCGAGGCGGAGGCATGGCTCTCCCGATTCCCCGTGTGGACGAACACCGACCAGGCAGCCATCGATTTGTTCAGCCGAGTCTTCGCCGACAAATGGAAGCTCAACCTTGCCGCCAATGACGCGGAGTGGGCGAGAGAGCACGCCGACGCCGCCTGGCAGTGGGCTGATCACCGGCTGGAGGATGGGCGGTAACGACGTAGGCGCGGACGCGCCCATGACCGGGCAGGGCGCATGGGGGCGTTGCCGCCACAATTCCTCACGATGCTGGGCCTGGTTCCAATGGCCTGAGCCATCGACAGGATGGACGATCCCAGTCGCCGGCGCGGCTTCGCGTCCTTCTGAGGCGCTGTCATGCTCTTCGTTGGTTGAGCTAATTGGCGGGCTCGTGGGCTGATCTGACTTGCTGCGGAGTTGAGTGAGCTGGGTTGTGAGGTCGCGGACGCGGTCCTAGAGGGCCCGTTGGTCGGAGGCAAGGGCGTCCATGCTGCTTCGGCGCGCTGCGCGCGGTGGCGTGCTTCTTCCAGGGCGGTGGTCAGTTCGGTGATGCGCTGCTCGTTAACGTTTCGCAGTTCGGTCAGGTGCGCGGCGGCCTCGGCGCGGACTCTGTCGGTTTCGGCCTTCGCTTCGGCTTCGCCTTGGCGGGCTTGAGCGATCGCGTTGTCGGCGTCTTGTACGGCTTGGGCGGTTCGCTGTTCTGCCCTATGGCTGGCCTGCTCGGCTTGTTGGCGGGCCTGGTGGGCTGCGTCGCGCTGGGCGGAGAGTTCTGTAGCGGCCTCGCGCGCCTTCTCGGCGGCTTCTTCGGCCTGGTGGCGGCGTTGGGTTTGGCGGGCGAGAGCTTCTTGGGTCTGCGCAATCTGCTGGGTCGTCTCGGCGCGGATGGCTTGGATCTCGACTTCGGCGGTTTCGGTGTTGGTGATGTGTTCCATCGCGGTCTGGAACTCGGCGAGGTTGTCGGCCAGCGCGGTCGCGAGGGCTTGCACCTGGTCTCGAACCCGTGAGGCTGTGGTGACCGAGTCGGTGAATGGCCTCTCAGGGACTGGGCGACCGCTGGTCGAGGTGGTGCCGGATGGAAGGTGGCGGGCTTTGTGCGCCGTGGCAGGGGTGTGAAGGAGGCGGCCGTCGGCGTCGGTCAGGTCGCAGTAGCGAGGTTTGTTGCCTGATCCGGGCTTGCCTGGTCGGCGGGGGCGGGTGCACCCGGGAAATGTGCAGGTCGGTGTTCCCGCGTCGGTATCGGAGCCAGTTGAAGGCGCACTGGTAGGTGTGGTGGGTGACTTCGGCGATCCACTCAGTCCATCATCCATTTCATTCATTCCATTTCGTTTTACGCCATGGCGAAACGATTTCAGGGCCTGGCCGCCGTCGGAGGCGACGCGCCAGACAGGGCCGGTGCGTCACGGGGCTGGTCATGCCGGTGGTTCTGAGAGGTGAGCTTGGACCTGTTGGGCTTTGGCTTGTCCGATGTGGAGGGCTTGGCGGAGAGCGCGGATGCTCGGCCGGCGTCCTGCGGCAATGTCGTCGGCGAACAGTTCGCGTGCCTGAACCACCAGCGCATGGGTGGCGGGGTCGTGCCCAATGCGTGGGCTGGGTTCCGGTTCGGGTACGGCGGGTACGTGCGGGTGCGGCTCGGGTATGGGGTCGTTCGGTGGCGTGTTGCCGGGTGTGTGGCCGCCTCGGATGAGTGTCATCAGTAGTTCGTAGATGAGGACGAGTGCGAGAGCGGGCCAGCCGGCGATGATGGCACCGATCGGGCCGTGTGTGATGCCGTGGGCGATGTTGGCCAGCACGCTGGCGGTGATGCCCAGGCCGAGTGTCCATCGGGCCAGGTTGGGGATTCTGTGGCCGCGGCGGGTGGCGTCCAGCATGGTCATGGAGGCGGCGAAGATCAGCCCGTCGACAGTGATGGGCATGACCACGGCGGTCGCGTGGTCTTCGCCGTTGGCACGGATGAGTTCGTACGCGTGCCGGTAGGACACGTAGGCGGCCACGGCCGCGACCGCGATGACCACGGTGGTCGTCGAGACCCGGATCATCCGGTCGCCGACCGGCACGCGGTGCCTGGTTGCGGGATTGTGCGTCCAGCCTGAAACGCGGCGGGCGTTGTCGTACTCGCTGTGCTCGTCCGTTGGGCTGGCGGCGTGGTCAGGTCGTTGGTGTCGGAGCGCGATCGTCATCAGATGCCAGTTGTCTCGTCGATACGCATGTGAGGGACGGTGCTAGCGGGCGGCTCGGCTGCGGGTCTTGGCCATGGCGTCTAGGGCGGTCTCGTCGGCGTCGGGGAGGGTGTGCAGGTAGCGCCCGGTGGTGGCGATCGAGCCGTGTCCGAGGCGCTCCTTGACTACTTGGAGGTCGGCGCCACCGGCCAAGAGCCAGGACGCGTGCGCGTGGCGCATGTCCCGCATCGTTGGCTTGAAGTCCAGCCCGGCGGCGGTCACGGCGGGGACCCAGATCTGCCGCCGAAACCAGTCGCGGGAGATGTGCCCGTCGGCGTCGGTCGCTCGCGTGCGGGGTTTTCGTGGCTGGTCCTTGCCCGTGGTGCGGCGCTTGGCGCGGTAGAGGGCGAAGGCGGCTCGGCAGTTTTCGCAGCGGCAAGGGGCGGCGTTGTAAGCCGACAAGGTGCCGTGCTTGTAGCGGCGGCCCTTGGCGTTCGGCTCGGTCCACCCCAGTTCGTCGCGGTCAGGTACGACGCGTAGCTGCGGTCTGGTTGATGCGCGTTCGGTGACGGAGAACAGCAGGTCGTCGGACTTCAGGCCATGTGAGGTGATGTGTTGGGAGAGCTTGTCGACGATCTGGGTGCTGAGCTTGAAGCGGCGGAAGTCGTGGTCCTTGGGGTAGTCCTTGACCTCGAACCGCTCTCCATTGGGGTGGAACTTGGGGTTCAGCTCGACCACGGTGCGACTGACGGTCAGGATCCGGAATCGGACGTTGAGGTCGCGGACGCGAAGCTCGGCCAGTTCGCCCCAGCGCAGGCCGCTTTCGATCTCGGTCTCGGCTAGCAACCGGAAGTCCTCCGTGGGCAGGTGGTGGTACAGGTCGTCGAACTGCTCGGGGGTGATGATCTGCAACGGCTTGCGCGGTACCGGCGGGGTCTTGACGCCGTGGCAGGCATTGAGGAAGACGACCTGATCGTCCAGCGCGGTGGCCAGGATCGACGACAGGATCATCTTGTTGTGCCGGATCGTGGCAGGGGTGATGCCCTGCTGCTTGAGCTTGGTGATCCACTCGCGGACGTGTTCGGGCAGGATGTCGATCATCCGCATATCGCCGAACTCGGGCATGACGTGCTTGTAGATGGAGTAGGTGTAGCCCTCGCGGGTGCTGTGCTCCATCTGGTGGTGCGGCAGCCAGGTCTTCTCGACGTACTTGCGGAACTTCTGGCGGCCACGGGCGGGGTCACCCACGCGGCCCTCGGCGAGCTTAGTCTCGGCGGCCTGCCAGGCTCGGTCGGCGGCCTTCTTGTTGGAGAAGGTGCCCGCCGAGCGCAGCCGTCCGCGGACGTCGGTGTAGCAAGCGGTGTAGCGGTACTTGCCGGCTTTGTTGCGGCGCTTTTTCGCGTATCCCACGGCGGGGGGCTCCCGGGTCAGTTCTTCGTCCGTGATTCGTCCGCGGACAAGGCGCTACCAATGAGCACTGGCGGACATTTACGAGCACGGCGATCATGTGCTCTACCTGGGAGAATACCCAAAGAAAATGGCGTCGCCTGGGGTCGGTTTGAACGCCGCACGCGTCTCATAACCCAGAGGTCGCAGGTTCAAATCCTGCCCCCGCTACGGATCCGGGATCCCCTGGTCGCCGCTTTGCGGCTTCCCGGGGATCCTTCGCTTTTCCCGGGGGGACGACCCCCCGGAACCCCCGTGCCTCCGCCATCCCCCACCCGCCCGCCCCCGGGGCTCCGCCCCTGTCCCCCGGCACCCGGCGGCCGGCCTCCACGCCCCCGGCGCTGCACCTCCTCTTGTGGGACGTCTCCAAACGATCGGCCGGTCTCTTTGCTGATCTGGGCGATTGACTCCGGCGTGGCGTGCTGATGAAGTTACCGGCGAGTCAATGTGGTGACCGCGGGGTCGGGCGAGAGGGATACGGATGGCATCTGGGCTGCGCGATTGGCTGGACGAGCCGAACACCGGACGCGGCGTCCATCTGGCGGCCGATGATGGCGGCTGGGAGTTTCGCGGCTACGGGGAGCTGGCGTCCGGCGCGCGACGCACGGCCGGGGCGCTGATCGAGGAGGGCGTGCGGCCCGGTGATGTCGTGTGTCTCGTTCTGCCCACCGATTTCACCTGCATTGAGACCTACTACGGGGTGTGGGCTGCGGGGGCCACCGTCTGCCTGATCACGCCGCCGTTGTTCCAGGACGGGGACGACTACGTGGCGCACGTCGCGGCGATCCTGCGGCAGGCCGCGCCCGCGCTCGTCATCGCGTCCAAGGACCTGACCGAGTACGCGGGGCGGGCCATGGACGAGGCGGGGATGAGCGGGGAGCCGTGGCAGCCCCGGCAGGCGGGGGAGGCGGCGGTGCGGCCGGTCGGGGAGCTGGCGCTGCTGCAGTTCACGTCCGGGTCCAGCGGGGCGCCCCGCGGGGTGATGGTGACCTGGGAGAACCTGGAGGCCAACACCGAGCTGATCGCGCGGACGGCCGGGTTCGCCGACGACGACTCGGTCGCGTCGTGGCTGCCGCTGTACCACGACATGGGGCTGATCGGGTGCTTCCTGACGCCGATCGCGCGGCAGGCCACGCTGAAGCTGATGCGGCCCGACCACTTCATCCGCGATCCCGCCAGGTGGATCCGGTGCTTCGGGGAGGCGGCGCACACGGCGGCGCCGCCGTTCGCGTACTCCTACTGCGCGCGGCGGGTCAAGCCGGAGCAGCTGGAGGGCGTCGACCTGTCGGGGTGGCGGACCGCGATCGTCGGCGCCGAGCCCATCGACCCGCACGCGCTGGAGATCTTCGCGCAGCTCGTGGAGCCTTTCGGGTTCTCGCGGTCCGCCTACAAGCCCGCCTTCGGGATGGCGGAGACGACGTTGCTGGTCACGATGGACGCGGAGCGTCGTGATCCGCTGGCGGTGCGGCCCGATCCGGAGCGGCTGGCGTTCGGGGAGCCCGTCAGGATCCTGGAGGAGCACACGCTCGGGGCGCGGTCGCGCGGCGCGAAGGCCGGGTGGGTCGTCGGGTGCGGTACGCCGGAGGACGATGTGCCCGTGACGATCGTCGACGATGCCGGGCTGGAGCTGGGCGAGGGGCTGCTCGGAGAGATCGTGGTGGGGGGCGCTTCCGCGTGCCCCGGGTACTACGCGGGGGCTGAGGGCAAATCGACGCGGTTCTCGGGTGGGAAGGTCTTCACCGGGGACGCTGGATTCTTCTATTCGGGGCAGCTGTTCGTGCTCGGGCGGATGGGCGACAGCATCAAGGTCCGCGGCCGGTCCGTGTACGTCGAGGACCTTGAGGCGAAGATCGCCGAGGCGAGCGGGCTCGGGAAGGGGCGGATCGTGGTGGTGAGCGTGCCCGGGGCCGGGCGCAAGGGTCTCGCGCTGTTCGCCGAGACCCGCGACGAGGCGTGGACGGGCGGCATCCGCGAGATGCTGCGCCGCAGGCTCGGCGAGGATGTGGAGCTCACGATCGTGGTGGGCGCGGGGCTGATCCACCGGACGTCCAGCGGGAAGCCGCGCCGCCGCTACATGTGGGAGCGGCTCCGGTCCGGCCAGATGGACGGGGCGCGCATCGTCCCCTGAGCCGGTTTCCGGGCAAGATCGGCTGAATTGCTAAAGGCGGTGACAACAGGACACGATGTCGTTGACGCTGTGAGAGGTCGACGATGCCGGCTGTTGCCAAAACGCTGTTCCGCCTGGGGGCCCGCCTCGGGTCCACCGCCCAGAACGCCTTGGAGGTCGCCCGGTTCGGCGGGTTCGACACCGACGAGGACGCGTCCCCCCGCGAGGTGGTGACCGAGCAGCGGGTGTACCGGCTCCGGCACTACTTCCCGGACGCCGGTGGCGGGCCGGTGATGCTGCTCGTCCCGCCGCTGATGATCACCGCGGAGGTGTACGACATCTCGTCGCGGGTCAGCGCGGTGCGGGTGCTGCGGGACCTCGGCGTCGATCCGTGGGTCGTCGACTTCGGGGCGCCGGAGCGGGAGCCGGGCGGGCTGGAGCGGACGATCACCGACCATGTGCTGGCGGTGAGTGACGCCGTCGACCGGGTCCGGGCGCTGACCGGGCGGGACGTCCACCTCGCCGGGTATTCGCAGGGCGGCATGTTCGTGTACCAGGCGGCGGCGTACCGGCGGAGCGAGGGCGTCGAGTCGGTCGTGACGTTCGGCAGCCCGGCCGACACGAGCGTGGCGCTCCCGTTCGGGTTGCCCGGCTGGCTCGCGTCCGAGGGTGTGGGACGGGTTCCCGACTGGGTTCTCGGCGGGTTCGCCGTGCCTGGGTGGGTGACGCGGCTCGGGTTCCAGCTTCTGAGTCCGGTGAAGTCGGTGCGGTCGCGGGTCGACTTCATCCTGCAGCTGCACGACCGGGAGCGGCTCGCGCCGCGGGAGCGGCAGCGGCGGTTCCTGGAGCGGGAGGGGTGGGTGTCGTGGCCCGGGCCCGCGCTGGCGGAGTTCGTCCGCCAGTTCATCCAGCACAACCGCATGCTCACGGGCGGGTTCGTCATCGGCGACCGGCTCGTCACGCTCGCCGACATCACCTGCCCGGTGCTGACGTTCGTCGGCGAGGTCGACGAGATCGCGCCGCCGCCGATGGTCCGCGGGATCCGGCGGGCGGCGCCGCGCGCCCAGGTGTACGAGGCGTCCCTGCGCGCCGGGCATTTCGGGCTCGTCGTCGGGAGCCTGGCGATCGCGCGGACCTGGCCGGCCGTGGCGGCGTGGGCGAACTGGCGCGCGGGCGAGGGCGGGCTGCCCGACGTTGTCGTGCCTGTCACCGGCGATGAGGAGGCGGCTCCGGCGGGGCTGCCCGGAGGGGCCGCCGGGTACGGGCTCCAGCTCGTGATGGGTGTCGGCGGGAGTGCGGCGCGGTCGGCCTACCGGACGGCGTCGCGGGCGATCCACGGGAGCCGGCAGCTCGGCGGCGAGGCGGCGCAGAACCTTCCGCGGCTGGCGCGGCTGGAGCGCATCCAGTCGGACACGCGCATGTCCATGGGGCTGCTGCTGGACGAGCAGGCCCGCCGGATGCCCGGCGAAGTGTTCTTCCTCTACAAGGGGCGGCCGTACACGCATGACGCCGCCAAGCGGCGCATCGACGCCGTCGTCCGCGGGCTGATCCACATCGGGGTGCGGCGCGGCGACGCGGTCGGCGTGCTGATGGGCACCCGGCCCACCGCGCTCGCGCTCGTCGCCGCGCTCAGCCGGCTGGGCGCGGTCGCGGTGCTGCTGCGTCCCGACGGCGACCTTGCCGCGGAGATGCGGCTCAGCCAGGTGACCCGGGTGATCGCCGATCCGGAGCATGCGGCGCGGGTGGACGGGATGGACGGCGTCGAGGCGTATCTGCTGGGCGGGGCCGGGCGTGGTGACCGCGGGTCGCTGATGGACCGCGGGTCGCTGATGGACATGGAGACCATCGATCCTGAGCAGGTCGACGTGCCCGGGTGGTACCGGGCCAACCCGGGACGGGCCGGTGACCTCGCCTTCGTGGTGTTCCGGGGTGACGGGGAGCAGGTGCGCGCCAGCCGGATCACGAACCGGCGGTGGGCGCTGTCGGCGTTCGGGACGGCGTCGTCCGCGGCGCTGTCGCCGTCCGACACCGTGTACGGCATCACGCCGCTCCAGCATCCGTCCGCGCTGCTGATGAGCATTGGCGGCGCCGTCGCGGGAGGTGCACGGCTCGCGTTGGCGAGTGCCCATCCGATACCCGGGGGGCACAGGGAGATCGACCCGGAGGCGTTCTGGGACGAGGCTCGCCGCTACGGGGTGACCGTCGCGTCCTACACGTGGACGCTGCTGCGCGATCTGGTGGAGGCGCCGCCGGACCCGGCGGAGCGGCACCACGCCGTCCGGCTGTTCATCGGGTCCGGCATGCCGCGCGGCCTGTGGCGGCGCGTCGAGGACCGGTTCGCCCCGGCGCGGGTGCTGGAGTTCTACGCGTCGACGGAGGGCGAGTCCGTCCTGGTCAACCTGAGCGGCAAGAAGCCAGGGTCGCTGGGACGTCCGCTGCCCGGCAGCGCCGAGGTGCGCCTCGCCAGGTACGACCTGGAGAACGGGCGCCTGGACGAGGGTCCTGACGGGCTCGCCGTCGAGTGCGCGCCCGGCGAGATCGGCATGCTGCTCGCCCGCGTGCGGCTCTCCGCGGTCGGCACGGCGGAGCGATGCGTCCGCGGCGTCTTCGCCCCCGAGGACGCCTGGACGATCACCGGCGACCTCTTCCGCCGGGACGCGGACGGCGACTTCTGGCTGGTCGGGCGGGAGGCCGAGCTGATCAGGACGGCGGACGGGATCGTCCCGCCAGGCCCCATCCGGGACGCGCTCGGCGACCTGCCCTATGTCGACACCGTGGCCGTCTACGGGATCCCGGTGGGGGAGACGGAGCTGACCGCGGCCGCGGTGAGCCTGCGCGGCGCCGCCGAGGTGAAACCGCTGGACCTCTCGGAGGCGCTTCTGCGGGTGGAGCCGGGGCTGCGGCCCGCGGTCGTCCGGGTCGTGGACGAGGTCCCCGTCACGGCCGGGCGGCGCCTGCGGACGGCGCCGCTGCGGGACGAGGGCATCCCCGCCGCCGGTGAGGGCATGGCCTACTACCGCGACAAGGCGGGCGCGTACCGTCCGTTGACGGACGCGGCCAGGCGGCGGCTCCTCAAGGCGCCGCCCGCCCGCGAGGCACGCTGACCGGGGAGCCCGCTGACCGGGGAGCCCGCTGACGGGGGAGCCTGCTGACGGGGGAGTCACAAGTCATGAGCGGTAAGTCTGGACTTACATTCACTCGCTGCGTTACAACAAGGCGACAGATACCGATCATCTGTCGCGCGCGTCCGGAGGTGTCATGACGAGGGTCCTCGCGCCGCCGCCGGAGGGCAGCGGCCTGAAGGCGGTCCCCGGGGTGGGCGGCGTCCCGTACATCGGAAGCACCATCGCCGTGATGCGGAACCCGATCGGGACCGCCCGCAAGCGGTACGCCGCGCACGGGCGGATCTCCTGGGGCTGGCTGCTCGGGCAGCGGACGGTCACCGTCCACGGGCCTGAGGGCGCCGAGGTCGTCCTGGTCAACCGGGACAAGGCGTTCGCGAGCGGCCCAGCGTGGAGCTACTTCATCGGCCCGTTCTTCAGCCGCGGCATCATGCTCCTGGACTTCGAGGAGCATCTCCACCACCGGCGCATCATGCAGCAGGCGTTCACCCGTCCCCGCCTGCGCGCCTACATGGCCGCGATGGCGCCCGGCATCGTCGAGGGCCTCGACGCGTGGGAGCCGGGCGACGGCTTCAGGGTGTACGACCACGTCAAGCAGCTCACGCTCGACCTCGCCGCGGACGTGTTCATGGGCGTCGAGCTGGAGGACGCTGAGCGCGCGCGGGTGAACGGCGCGTTCATCGACGCCGTCCGGGCCGGGACGGCGTACGTGCGCTTCCCCGTCCCCGGGCTGCGCTGGCGCCGCGGCCTCCAGGCCCGCAAGGCGCTGGAGGAGTTCTTCCACCGGCACCTCCCCGCCAAGCGCCGCGACGGCGGCGACGACCTGTTCGCCGCGCTCTGCGCGGCGGAGTCCGACGACGGGCAGCGGTTCACCGACGAGGACGTCGTCAACCACATGATCTTCGCGTTGATGGCGGCGCACGACACGACGACCATCACGCTGACGTCGATGGCGTACTACCTCGCCAAGCACCCCGAATGGCAGGAGCGGCTCCGGGACGAGTCGCTCGCCCTCGGCAACTCCGGGCTCGACTACGCCGATCTGGACGCCCTCACCGGCATGGACATGGTGATGAAGGAGTCCATGCGGATGATCACGCCCGTTCCGGCGCTGCCGCGCAAGGTCGTCAAGGACACCGCCATTCTCGGCCACCACGTCCCCGCCGGGACGACCGTCGTGGTCCCGATGCTCAGCAACCACCGCATGGCCGACTGGTGGCCCGACCCGGACGCGTTCGACCCCGGGCGGTTCTCCGCGGAACGCCACGAGGACAAGGTCCACAAGTACGCGTGGTCGCCGTTCGGCGGCGGCGCGCACAAGTGCATCGGGATGTACTTCGCCGGGATGCAGGTGAAGTCGATCCTGCACCAGGTGCTGCTGAGGTACCGCTGGAGCGTCCCGGCGCGGTACGAGCTGCCCCTGGACACCACGTCACTGCCGTCGCCGAAGGACGGCCTCCCCGTCCGCCTCGACCGTCTGGAGCAGAGCCGATGAGCAAGACCGTCGCGATCACCGGGGCCGCGCGCGGCATCGGCCTCGCCACCGCCCGCGCGCTGAAGGCCAAGGGCGCGACCGTCGTCATCGGCGACATCGACGAGGCGGCCGTCGCGGAGGCGGCCGAGTCGCTCGGCGTCACCGGCCGCCCCTTGGACGTGACGTCCCGCGCCGCGTTCGCCGCGTTCCTGGACGCGGCCGAGGAGTCCGCCGGGCCGCTCGACGTGGTGATCAACAACGCCGGGATCATGCCGATCGGGCCGGTCACGGACGAGAGCGACGCCGACGCCCGCCGCTGCCTCGACATCAACGTGCACGGCGTGATGCTCGGCACCAAGCTCGCCCTCGACCGGATGCTGCCGCGCGGGCGGGGGCACGTCATCAACATGGCGTCGCTGGCCGGCGTCACCTACACGCCAGGCCTGGCGCTCTACAACGCCAGCAAGGCAGCCGTCATCGCGTTCACCGAGGCGACGCGGCTGGAGGTGCGGGGCAGGGGCGTGCAGGTCAGCGCCGTCCTGCCGACGTTCACCAACACCGAGCTGATCGCCGGGACGCGCAGCCCCAGGGGCCAGCGGAACTGCGAGCCCGAGGAGATCGCCGCCGCCGTGGTGGAGCTGATCGGCCGGCCGCGGCCGCAGGTCGTCGTCCCGAAGCGGCTCGGGCGGCAGGTCAGGCTCGGCACGCTGTTCCCCGACCGGCTCAGGCAGGCCATCGCGCGCCGCTACGGCCTCGACACGATCTTCCTCGACTTCGACCCGGACGCGCGGAAGGCCTACGACACCCGCATCCGCACCGCCCGCCCCTGACCCGTAGTCTCGACTGCGTCGAACTTCGTTCTAGAACCGGAGGCGCGCCATGGCGGGGCGGGGGACGGTCGTCCAGACGGCCCACGGGAAGGTCCGCGGCACGACCAGGGACGGCGTCACCGCGTTCCTCGGCATCCCCTACGCGGCGCCGCCGTTCGGCCCGAACCGCTTCCGGCCGCCGCGCCCGCCGGAGCCCTGGGACGGGGTCCGCGACGCCGACGAGTACGGTCCGACCGCTCCCAAGCCCGGCTACCCCCACCCCTACAGCAGGCTCCTGCACGACCCGGACATCCCGGGCGACGACTGCCTCAACCTCAACGTCTGGACGCCCGGCGGCCAGGGCCTGCCGGTCATGGTGTGGATCCACGGCGGCGCGTTCCGCAACGGGTCCGGCGCGATCCCGGTCTACGACGGCCGCAACTTCGCCCGCGACGGCGTCGTCTGCGTGACGATCAACTACCGGCTCGGCGTTGAGGGCTTCGCCAATCTGCCCGGCGCGCCGCTGAACCGGGGGCTGCGCGACCAGATCGCCGCGCTGGAATGGGTCCGCGACAACATCGCGGGCTTCGGCGGCGACCCGGACCGCGTCACCGTGTTCGGCGAGTCGGCGGGCGGGATGAGCGTCACCACGCTGCTCTCCCTCGACCTCGGGCTCTTCGGCCGCGCGATCGCGCAGAGCGGCGCCGGCGCCATCGCGCAGGACCCGGCCGACGCCATGCTCGTCACCGAGGAGATGGCCGCGCGCCTCGGCGTGGAGCCGACGGCCGAGGGGTTCGCGGCGCTCGACCCGGCCGTGATCATTCCCGTCCAGTCCGCGGTCGCCGCCGAGGTCGCCGCGCTGCCCGACCCGGGCCGGTGGGGCGCGACCACGGCGGCGGGCGCCATGTCGCTGACCCCGGTCCTGGACGGCGACCTCCTGCCCCGCAGGCCCGAGGACGCCATCGCGGACGGCGCCGGCGGCGACGTCGACCTGCTCATCGGCTACACGGCGGAGGAGTTCCGGTTCTTCCTGATGCCGTCCGGGCTCGCCGCGGAGATCACGGAGGAGCTTGTCGGGCTCGTCACCGCGGGCATGGGCGTCCCGGCGGGGCTGCCCGCCGCCTACCGCGACCGCCATCCTGGCCTGACGCCAGGTGAGCTGATGGCCACGATCCTCACCGACAGCATGTTCCGCGTCCCGGCGAACAGGGCCGCCGCCGGGCACGCCGCGTCCGGCGGCCGGACCTGGATGTACGAGTTCGCCTGGCCGTCGCCCACGCTCGGCTTCGGCGCGTGCCACGCGCTGGAGCTCGGCTTCGTGTTCGACAACCTCACCGGGGAGCCCGGCGGCCTCGCCGGTCCGAACCCGCCGCAGGAGCTCGCCGACCGGATGCACCGCGCCTGGGTCGACTTCGCCGTCCGCGGCGACCCCGGCTGGCCGCGGTTCGACCCATCCGCCCGCGCGGTCAAGGTCTTCGACGCACCGGACGACGAGGTCGTCGGCGACCCTCACGGCGACGACCGCAAGCTCTGGGACTGACCCGCTAGATCCGCGCGACCAGGTGCTCCGCGATCGCCAGGGACGACGTCGCGGCCGGAGAAGGGGCATTCCGGACGGTCACCACCACCCCGTCCTCCAGCCCCCGCCCACCGCCATTCAACGGACCAGCTCCGCTCGGCAGCCCGTCCTCCAGCCCCCGCCCACCACCATTCAACGGACGAGCTCCGCTCGGCAGCCCGACTCGTCCGATGCGGAAGTCGTCCACGAGGGAGCCGTCGGGGTCGACGGCCTGCGCGCGCACCCCGGCGGGCGCCGGGACGACGTCCGCCGCCGTCAGGGCGGGCACGAAGCTCCGCGCCTCGGCGACGAACGCGCGCTTCACCGCCGACCCGTACAGCTCCTTCAGACCCGTCCGCCAATGCTCGCGGACCAGGCGGCGGAAACCGGGCCACCGGACGGTCTCCCACACGTCCGCCGGACGGATGTCACGCCACCGGTACCCCTCCCTGGCCAGGGCCAGGACGGCGTTCGGGCCGATGTCCACGCCGCCGTCCACGCGGCGCGTGAAGTGCACGCCGAGGAACGGATAACGCGGGTCGGGCACGGGATAGATCAGCCCGCGGACGAGATCCGTCCGGGACGGGACCAGCCGGTAGTACTCGCCGCGGAACGGGACGATCGCCGGTGCCGGACTGTCTCCGGCCAGGCGCGCCACCCGGTCGGAGTGCAGGCCCGCGCACACCACCAGCCTGTCGAAGGTCAGCTCGTCCTCTGGTGACGCGACCGCGACACGGTCGCCCCGCCGGGCCAGCCGGACGACCTCGAAACCGAGCCTGACCTCGCCGCCCGCCTTCACCACGTCGTCGGCGAACGCCCGCGCCACCGCCGGGAAGTCGACGATCGCGGTGGTGGGGGAGTGCAGCGCGGCGACCCCGGCGGCGTGCGGTTCGATCTCGCGCAGCCCGCCGCCCGCCAGCCGCCGCAGGCCCGGCACTCCGTTCGCGGTCGCGCGGCGCTCGATCTCGTCCAGGGCGGGCAGTTCGGCGGCGTCGCGCGCCACGACGATCTTGCCGCACTCCGTGTAGGGGAGGTTCCGGTCGGTGCAATATTCCTTCAGCAGGCCGATGCCGCGCCTGCACAGGGTCGCCTTCAGCGAACCCGGCGCGTAGTAGAGGCCCGCGTGGGCGACGCCGCTGTTGCGGCCCGTCTGATGGGCCGCGACACAGTCCTCCTTGTCGAGGACGGTGACCTTCACGTCCGGGCGCGTCTCCGCCAGGCGGCGCGCTACCGCCAGCCCGAGGATGCCCGCGCCGACCACGCCGACCTGCACGTCCGCCACCCCCGCACCCTAGCGGGGACGCGGCGCCCAGCCCCGCAGGCTCAGTTCCGCAGACTCAGTTCCGCGGGCTCAGCTCCGTAGGCTCGGCTCCGCGGGTTCAGCTTCCGAGGCGCTTGCGGCCCTGCGAGCGCACGCGCTTGCGCTGGGACGGGTCGAGCATCAGGTAGCCGACGACCGGCGTCCCGAGCACCCCGAGGATGATCAGCGCGGTCAGCCACCACGGAAAGATCCACAAGGTCAGCAACCCGACGACGACGCCGCCGATCACGAACTTTGTCCGGGTCGACATCTGGTACCTCCGTTAACTGGCCGCCCCTGCCATCAGTGGCCGCCCATTTGTACAACGACCGCCCCGCGACCGCTGTTCCACGATATGTCGCGAGTCGGCCGATGGCCACAAAGATCTTCCGGGAGCGGGGTCGGCCGCGCAAGGAGGGTGGGCGAGGAGGGCGGTCAGATGCGCAAGGAGAGCTGGCCCCCGCCGAGGGTGCGCAGGACCTCGGCGTGCAGCTTGCCGTTCGTGCAGACGACGCTGCCGCCGTCCGGGCCCGGGACGCCGGACAGGTCGGTGAACATCCCGCCCGCCTCCTCCACGATGACCTGGAGCGCGGCGAGGTCCCACAGCGACACCTCGGGCTCGGTGGAGATGTCGATCGCGCCCTCGGCGACCATCATGTGCGACCAGAAGTCGCCGAACGCCCGCGTCCGCCACACCTCGCGGGTCAGGTCGATGAACCGGCTGAGGCGGCCCTGCTCCTCCCAGCCGCTGAGGCTGGAGTACGACAGCGACGCGTCCGCCATCGAGGTCACCGACGACACGGTCATCCGGGTCGCGCGGGTCAGGCTGCGGCCCGTCCAGGAGCCGCCGCCGCGCGCCGCCCACCAGCGCCGTTGCAGCGCGGGCGCCGACACGACCCCGACGACGATCTCCTCGTTCTCCATCAGCGCGATCAGCGTCGCCCACACCGGGACGCCCCGGACGAAGTTCTTCGTCGCGTCGATCGGGTCGATGATCCAGCAGCGGTTCCCGAACCCGGTCCTGCCGTACTCCTCGCCGAGCACCGCGTCGCGCGGGCGGGCCCGCTTCAGCGTGCCGCGGATCTGCTCCTCGACGCTGCGGTCGGCGTCGCTGACCGGCGTCAGGTCCGGCTTGGTCTCGATGGCGAGATCGAGGGCACGGAAACGCCTGGTCGTGATGTCGTCGGCCCCGTCCGCCAGCACATGCGCGAGACGAAGGTCATCGGAATAGCCCGCCACGGCGTGCAACGCTACCCTGATCACGCCCCGTCCAGACACACTTACCCGGCCGATCCGGCTTTTCGGTCGTCCCGGTGAGGCGCGCGGGGGGCGTCACCGGCCCGTCTCTTGTGGAGGGACGACTCCACACACCCCCGGAATGGCCGGTGCCGCGGCCCCGGTGATGGCAGCATGGCCCCATGGCCCACGACCTTCCCACCTGGGTGGCCGAGCTGACCGACCCCCGCCGGGCCGAAACGCTCGACGAGCTCGCCGACCGCCTCGTCCCGCTGGCCGAGCACGCGATCGACGTGTCACGGCGGCTGCAGGCACAGCTCAACGAGCTCAACGACCCGTTCAAGCGCGAGGCCCTCTACGGGCGCGTGGAACGGCTGAAGGCCCGCGTCGGCGAGGCCCTGGAGGAGATCACGGCGGAGATCGCCGCGTCCGGGGAGGAGCGCATCGAGCGCGTCGTGGCCGACTGCACGGAACGGGCCGGGCCCGGCGAGCGCGGCGCGCGGGAGCGCGAGGTGCGGCGCAGGCTGGACCGTGACATCGTCCCGGTGCTGTCCAAGCGGCAGCAGGACGTCGCCGAACGGGTCGCCGAACGCACGTCCACGGCCCTGGAGGCCGCGACGCAGACGCTGCTGACCCGCGTCGAGGAGCTGGCGAAGGCCGTCACCGACCTGATCCACGACGTGCTGCCGCTGGCCCGGGAGGGGCTGACGCTCGCCAGCCGCATCTCGACGCTGTCCGGCCACGCCCGCAAGGCGGGGCGGGGGCCGGTTCCGGACGACCTCAAGGACGCGGGAGCCGAGACGGCCCGGGCGTTCGACGAGGCCGTCGCGCGGCTTGAGCTGGAATGGGCCGCGCTCGGCGCCCGCTCGGCGAGCGTGCGGGCGGCGCTGCGCGGGGCGGAGGAGAGCGCGTTCAGCTGGGTCACCGAGGAGATGACCCGCTGCGTGGAGGAACTCGCGCCCGAGCACGTCAAGGCGCTGAACGAGGCCGAGGCCAGGGCGCGCAGCCTGTTCGAGGAGCCGTCGAGCGGCTGACCGTCGGGCGGCTGACCCGAGCGGGTGGCGGCTAGAGCGCCTGGGGGAAGTGGAACAGTCTTTCGGGGTCGTGGGCGGCCTTGGTCTTTCTGAGACGGTCCAGGTTGGGGCCGTAGTAGGCGCTCGCCCAGCCCTTGAGGTCGGGGTCTAGGTAGTTCACGTAGGCGGCGCCGCCCATGGACGGCTCCATCGCCGCGTGCGTGGCGCGCAGCCAGGCGTCGTCCGGTGCCAGGTACTGGACGCAGAACAACGCCTTCCTGTGCGGGAAGGCGGTGTCGCCCGGGCCTATGCGCGCCATCGCGCCGCCCATGGCGTCCATCAGGACGGACCGGTTCTGGACGCCGTTGCCCTTGCCGAAGCGGTCGAGCAGGGCGTTGATGGCCGCGTCGGGCAGGGGCTTGTAGGCGATGTGGGATTTTCCGGCGTAGTCCGTCCTGGGGAATGCGCCGTTGGGGTGCTGGCCTGGCAGCGTGCCTTGTCCGTGGCATTGCTCGACGGTCTGTCCCGCGCATCCGCCCATGAATTTCATGGCGTCCAGGTGGGGGCGGGTCTGGGCGGTGGACGACGACGGGTCCGCGCCGGTCGCGGCCGTCAGCGCGTCCATGTGGCCGGTGGCGTCGCCGAGCGCCACACCGATGACCTCGATGCTGGGGGTCGCCTGGGCGGGCTGCGTGTCGAGGTGCAGGCCCGTCCAGACCTCGTCGGGCGCGGCCGGAGCCCAGCGCTGCCAGCCGCGGATCACGTCGGCCGCATCCGGCCAGGGCCAGCGCACGCTGAACGGCGTGACGTCACCGGCCTCGTGCGTGCGGAACGTGAACGAGACCGCGGCGCCGAAGTTGCCGCCGCCCCCGCCCCGGCACGCCCAGAACAGGTCCTTGTTCTGGTCGGCGTCGCAGGTCAGGAGGCGTCCGTCCGCCGTGACGACCTGGACCGACTCCAGGGCGTCGCACGCCAGCCCGTACGCGCGGGACGTCACGCCGATCCCGCCGCCCAGCGTCAGCCCCGCCACGCCGACCGTCGGGCAGCTCCCGGCCGGGACGCTCACGCCGTGCTCGGCGAGCCCGGCGTACAGGTCGATCAGCCGTGTCCCGGCGCCCACCGCCGCCCGGCCGCCGTCGAGCTTCACCGTGTCCATCGGAGAGACGTCGATGACCAGACCCGGGCCCGTCGACCAGCCCGCGTAGCTGTGGCCGCCGCAGCGCACCGCGACCGGCATCCGCCGCAGCGTCGCGAACGCGATGCATTCGGACACGTCCTGCGGCGTCTCGCAATACGCGACGCCCGCGGGCCTGCTGCCGTCGTAGCGCGGGATGAAGAGGCGCCGGGCCTGCGCGTACGCGGCGTCGGACGGGCGGATCAGCGTCCCGTCCAGGCCGCGTTCGAGCGCGTTCCAGTCGGCGGGGCCGGTCGGACGCGACGGCCGGGCGGGGAGATCCGCGGACGGCTTCTCCTCGGAGCATCCGGCCGCGGCCAGAGTGCCGAGGATGGCCGCCTTCTTGAGCGCCGCCCGCCTATCCATGGACATCGGCCTCAGGGGGTCCTTCGCAGCGTGTTGAGGAACGTCGTGTAGGCCGGGACGGCCACTTCCCAGTACTTCTGGTCGGCGAAGATGACGAACTGATAGATGGCGCCGTCGAACCTGAACACCCGGATGCGGGTCCGACTGGGGTTGTCGTTCTTGATGAAGCTGAACTGGGCTTCGGCGGCCGTGCCTCCCTGGTAGGGGACGTTGCGGTCGAAACTCTCCTGCTTGAACCCGGGGTACTGGCGGGTGTCCGCCTTGATGTTGGCCAGCGCGGCGGCGAGACCGTCTCCCGGGTCGGCGGACTCGGTGTTCGCGATGCGCCCGATCACCATGCCCAGGGTCACCCCCTTGGCCGGATCTACGAACTGCACTTGGTCGCCCGAGGGCTCGTTCGTCCAGCCCTGCGGGACCGCCGCGATGAAGTCCGCCGCCCGGTACAGGCGGTATCCGGAGGGCAGGGCGCCGTTCGTCTGCGACGGCGGGGAAGACGTCGCCCCGGCCCTCGATCCTGCCGAAGGCGCGGACGGGTTGCCGGTGTCTCCGTCGTCGCCGGTGATGAACACCACGACCGTGATGACGGCGGCGACCAGCACGGCCGCGAAGATCCCGGCCGGGATGATCAGCGGCCAGGGCGGGCGTCGCGGCCGCGACGGGCCGAACGTGGGCGACGTCGTCCCCGGAGGCCCGGCCCCGGTCGTCGGTGCCGGGGACGGCGGCAGCGTCACGTTGTGCGGCGCCACCGGCGGGGGAGGCGGCGGGACGTGGGCGGCGCCCTGCGCGATCTGGCGGAGCAGCCGTCCCACATCGTCATAGCTCATCCGCTGGTCGGGGTCCTTGCGGAGCAGCCCGTGCAGGACGGGGGTGAGGGGCCCGGCGAGCTGAAGCGGGTCGGGGTCGTCGGACAGGACGGCGGCCATCACGCCCCACACGTCCGGCCGCTTGAACGGGGGCCGGCCCTCGACGGCGGCGTACAGCGTCGCGCCGAGCGACCACAGGTCGGACGCCGGGGTCGCCTTCTGATGGCGTGCCTGCTCGGGCGCCAGATAGGAGGGCGACCCGACGATCGCGCCCGCCTGGGTGAGGGTCTCGTCGCCGGCGACGGTCGCGATGCCGAAGTCGGTGAGGACGGCCCGTTCCCCTGTGGGGGGACGACCCCCCGCACCCCCCGGAACGGCCTCTGCCGCCGGCAGCAGCACGTTCCCGGGTTTGACGTCGCGGTGCACGACCCCGGCGGCGTGCGCGGAGCGCAGCGCGTCCAGCAGGTCGGCGCCGATCGCGGCGACCCGGACCGGCGGCAGCCGCCCCTCCCGCGCGATGACCTTGTCGAGGCTCTCGGCCCGGACGAGCTGCATCACGATCCAGGGCCGGCCGTCCTCCTCGACGACGTCGTGGACGGTCACGATGCCGGGATGGTCCAGCCGCGCCGCCGACCGCGCCTCCCGGAACGTCCGCGCGTACGTCCGCTCGACCTGCGCCTCGTCCAGCCCCGCCGGCAGCGACACCTCCTTGATCGCCACCTCGCGGCCGAGCGTACGGTCGCGGGCCCGCCACACGGCGCCCATCCCGCCGCGCCCGAGCATCTCGACGAGCTCGTAGCGCGCTGCGATCGTCCGAACCATGGGGACGACGATACCGACGCAAGACGGGACGAGTCCCGGCTTACGGTGCTACTCGGCGTCCCCTTCGCGGCTTGCCAGGAGGCGGCGCAGCGAGTCAAGCCGGGCGCGGCTGGCGTGGCCGTCGCGCACCCACCCGTCGAGCCCGCAGCTCTCCTGCAGGTGGTCGCAGTGCGGGGGGCAGCGCTCGGCGGCGCCTTCGGCCAGGTCCTCGAACGCGTTGATCACGTTCTCGGGTTCGACGTGCGCGAGGCCGAAGCTCCGCACGCCCGGGGTGTCGATGATCCAGCCGTCGCCGCCCGGCAGCTCCAGTGCGATCGCCGACGACGACGTGTGCCGGCCCCGTCCGGTGACCGCGTTGACCTCGCTGACGGCCCGTTCCGCGTCCGGGACGAGCGCGTTGACCAGCGTCGACTTGCCGACGCCCGAATGCCCGACGAGGACGCTCGTCCGCCCGGACAGGTGGCCGCGCAGCTCGTCCAGGTCGCCGCCGCGGCGCGTCACCACGTAGGGGACGCCGAGCGGCGCGTACTCGGCGACCAGGTCGGCGGCGTCGGCGAGGTCGGCCTTGGTGAGGCAGAGCAGCGGCTCCATCCCGGCGTCGTACGCGGCGACGAGCTGCCGGTCGATCATCCGGGGGCGGGGCTCCGGGTCGGCGAGGGCGGTGACGATCGCGAGCTGGTCGGCGTTCGCGACGACGATCCGCTCGAACGGGTCGGTGTCGTCGGCGGTGCGGCGCAGCGACGACGTCCGCGGCTCGACCCGGACGATGCGGGCCAGCGTGTCGGCGTCGCCTGACACGTCCCCGACGAGCGCCACCCGGTCGCCGACGACGACGCCCTTGCGGCCCAGCTCGCGGGCGCGCATCGCGGTCACGGCGCGCTCGTCGGCGGTGCCCGGGTCGACGAGGCAGCGGTACCGGCCCCGGTCCACCGCGGTGACGAACCCGGACGAGGCGTCCGCGTGCGCGGGACGGCGGCGGGTGCGCGGGCGCGACCCGCGGCGCCCGGGCCGCACCCGGACGTCGTCCTCGTCGTAGTCCTGCGTTCGTCGTGCCAGTGGTCCGGTCCCTGCGCTCAGGCGGGCGCCGCCATCGGCGCCCACAGCTCGGTGAAGTTCGGAAGAGTCTTGCCCACGGTGCCCGGGTTCTCCACCTCGATGCCGGGAACGGCCAATCCGAGCATGGCCGCCGCCATCACCATCCGGTGGTCGTCGTAGGTGCGGAACACGCCGCCGCGCAGCGGACGCGGGTTGATCTCCAGGCCGTCCGGGAGCTCCCGGACGTCGCCGCCCAGCCCGTTGATCTCGGTGACCAGCGCCGCGAGCCGGTCGGTCTCGTGGCCGCGCAGGTGCGCGATGCCCGTCAGCCTGGACGGCGAGTCCGCCAGCGCGGCGAGGGCCGCGAGCACGGGCGTCAGCTCGCCGACCTCGTGCAGGTCGGCGTCCAGGCCCTGGAAGCCGCCGGAGCCGCCGGAGCCGCCGGAGCCGCCGGAGCCGCGCACGGTGAGGCCGTCCGGGCCGTGGGTGACGCCCGCGCCCATCTGGGCGAGGAGCCCGCGCAGCGCGTCGCCGGGCTGGGTCGTCTCGCCGGGCCAGCCGGGCACGGTGACGCGGCCGCCGGTGACGAGCGCGGCGCCGAGGAACTGCGCCGCGTTCGACAGGTCCGGCTCGATCACCCGCTCGCCGCCGCGCAACGGGCCCGGCGCGACCCGCCACAGGTCGTGCTCCGTCTCGACGGACGCGCCCGCGTCCCGCAGCATCTGGACGGTCATCGCCAGATGCGGCGCCGACGGCACCGGCGGGCCCTCGTGCCTGACCTCCACGCCCTTCTCGAAGCGCGGCGCGGCCAGCAGCAGCCCCGACACCAGCTGCGACGACCCGGACGCGTCGATCACGACCCGTCCGCCGTTCACCGCCCCCGTCCCGCGGACGGTGAACGGGAGCGCGCCTCGCCCGCCGTCGTCGATGACGGCGCCGAGCGCCCGCAGCGCGGTGATGATCGGGCCCATCGGACGCTCCCTGGCGCGCGGGTCGCCGTCCACCGCCACCTCGCCGGACGCCAGCGCCGCGACGGGCGGCAGGAACCGCATCACCGTCCCGGCGAGGCCCACGTCCACCCGGGCGGGGCCCGCCAGCTCGCCCGGAACGACCTGCCAGTCGGCGAAGTCCTCGCCGATGCCCACGCCCAGCGCGCGGAGCGCGTCCGCCATCAGCTCGGTGTCGCGGCTGTGCAGCGGCCGGATGATGCGGGACGGCGCGTCGGCGAGCGCGGCCAGGATCAGCGCCCGGTTCGTCATCGACTTCGACCCGGGCAGCGGGACGACGGCGTCCACCGGGGCATGGGCGACCGGGGCGGACCAGTGCGGAGAGGGCATGCCCCAAGGCTATCCGGCCGGGCCCGCCGTCCCGATGATCACAGGGGGATGGTCAGCAGCGTCCCGCCGCCGTCGAGGCGCACCTCGAAACGGCTGATCTCCGGACGGGTGAGCCCCGTCCCGCCCTGCATGACGAGCGGCTTCGGCTGCCCCGGCACCCCGTACCCCTTGTCCGGGACGCGCCAGCCCGCGACGACGCTGCGCTCACCGTCCCGGGACACGGCCTCCAGGTGACACCTCAGCGGACCCTCGATGCCGTACAGCTCCAGGCTGACCTGCGTACCCCAGCCCTTGTCGACCAGGCCGACGGTGCCGGACGCGCCCGTCTCCGGGTTCGTCCTCGTGAACCGCTCACCGGTGACGGGCGGCGCCGGATCCGGGGTGGTGCCGTCGTCCAGCACCGTCCCCACGCCGATTCCCGCGACCAGCGCGCCTGCGGCGGCAGCGGTCCCGACGACGAGGACCGCGCGGCGGGACCGCCGGTCGGCCCGCCGCCTGCGGCGCATCATGTCGATCACCGCCGCCGGAGGTGCGGACGGCTCGTCCTCGCCCTCCGCCACCACCTCCGCCTCCCCGAGCGCGGACTCCCCGAACGCGGACTCCCCGAACGCGGACTCCCCGAGCGCGGAGAGGACCCCCGCCGTTCCCGACATCTCCCTCAGCTCGGCCTGGCACGCCCCGCACCCGCGCAGATGCGCCTCGAAGGCCCGCCGGTCGCCCTCTTCGAGAAGCCCCAGCGCGTACGCGCCGACGTCGGTGTGCGCGACCTGGGAGCTCATGACGTCACCCCCCTCTCCTCCAAGGCGACGCGCAACGCGCGCAACGCGTAGTAGACGCGGGACTTGACCGTCCCCACCGGGATGCCGAGGTGCTCGGCGGCCTGGTTGACCGTCCGGTCGCGGAGCACCGTCTCCGTCAGCGCCTGCCGGTGCGCCGGGGACAGCGACTCCAGCGCCTCCGTCACGACGACCTTGCGCAGCAGCCCGTCCAGCTCGTCCGCCATCGGCAGGTTCTCCAGGGGGCCGTCGCCGACCTCCGGCGGCCGGACCTCGCGATGCCGCCGGTTGTCGATCACGATACGCCGGGAGACCGTGGCCAGCCACGGCATCAGCGAGGACGTGCGGTCGTCGAGCCGGTCCGCGCTGCGCCATGCCCGGATCATGGTCTCCTGCACCACGTCCTCGGCCCACGGGCGGTCGCCGCCGGTCAGCCGGAGGACGAACGCGAGGAGCGGCCGGTGGTACTCGCGGTAGAGCTCGGCGACGATGTCCTCGTCGCGCACCGCCCTGTCATGCTCGGCGGGCCGTGCCCCGCCGGGGCGGCGGAGCAGGCTCCGCAACCCGCCGGTCTGGCGACCGGTCGATCCGGGAACTGCCATGGCCGGGGCGTCTCCGTCGTGCAGGTGTACGGGGGTCACCAGGAAGTACGGGACCGTTCCCGTTCACGGTTCAACGGATTTGAGGCTCTCTTAAGGTTCTCTTCGGAAAGCCGGCGCTTCTCTCCGGGAAGCGGGCGCGACTCTTCGGGGAAGCGGGCGGGACGTCAGCGCTTGACGGCCTGCCTGACCTTGCCCGCCTGGACGGCCGTCCCCGCCTTCACGGACCGCCCGGCCTTCATCGCCCTGGCCGCCTGCGCCGCCGTCCCGGCCCTGACCGTCTTCCCGGCCCGCGCGGCCCGCCCCGGCTTGGACGTCCGCCCCGCCCAGAACGCGCTGCCGGCGTTCTTCATCGCGCCGCCGCCCGCCTTCATCGCGCCGCCCGCCTTGCCGATCCGGTACGCGCCGCTCGCCTTCGCGGACCTCGCCGCCTTCATCGACTTCGCGGTCCGCCTGGCGGCCTTGCGCCCGCCCTCGGCGCGGGCGACGCGGATCTGCCTGGCGGCCTCGCGGCGCGCGTCCCGGAGCGTGAGGGCCGCCTCGCGGCGCAGCGCCTTGGCCTCCGCGCCGCTCTTGATCTGCGCCTCCCGCACCTGGCGGCGCACCTCGGCCGTCCGCGGCGCGCGGCGCGGCTCGGACGCCGCCATCAGCAGCGCGCCGAACAGCCCGGCGTTCTTCAGCAGATGGGACCGCTCGCCGGCGCGGCGCTCGGGGTCGTCCTCCGTCCAGTAGCGGTGCTCGGTCGCCAGCACGGGCACCAGTTGCGCGGCCAGCAGCAGCGTGGTGAGCCGCCGGAACTTCCCCGTCAGCAGCAGCGCGCCGGTGCCGAGGCTGAGCGCGCCCTGCATGCGGACGAGCGTCTCGGCGTCCTTCGGCAGCCAGTCGATCCGGTCCGCGACCGGCTTGACCGACGGACCGACCCGCTCGGCGCGCTCGCGCGGATCCCGGATGGCGTCCAGGCCGTTCATGATGAAAGGGGCCGCCACGAATGGGCGGGCCAGAGTGGTGATGGGTCGCATGACCCGCTACATGCCCAGCGCGCCGCGCCTCAAGCGCGGCAGGATGGGAGCCATGTGCGGACGCTATGCCACCACCCGCGCGCGTCAGGAGCTGCTGGACGAGTTCCAGGTCCAGCTCGACGCCGTCGACGGGGACATCCAGCCCGATTACAACGTCGCCCCGACCAAGCAGGTCCCGGTCGTCCTCAACAGGCGCCCGAAGGACGCGCCCGAGGAGGAGCCGGCGGTCCGGCAGCTCAGGACGGTCCGCTGGGGGCTCGTCCCGTCCTGGGCGAAGGACATGTCGATCGGCTCGCGCATGATCAACGCGCGGTTCGAGACGGTGCACGAGAAGCCGTCGTACCGGCGCGCGTTCGCGCGGCGGCGCTGCCTGCTGCCCGCCGACGGCTACTTCGAGTGGTACACCCTCCAGGACCAGGGCGACACGCCCGACCCCGCCGAGGGCGAGAAGAAGGCCAAGAAGAAGAAGCCGCAGAAGCAGCCGTTCTTCATCCGTCCGAACGACGGCGCGATCATGGCGATGGCGGGCCTCTACGAACTGTGGAAGTCGCCCGAGGACGAATGGCTCTGGACGTGCACGGTGATCACCACCGACGCGCCCGACGACCTCGGCCGCATCCACGACCGGATGCCCATGATCGTAGAACCGGACCGGTGGGACGCCTGGCTCGACCCGGCGCTCACCGACACCGAGCAGGTCCGCGGCCTGCTGGTGCCCGCGATGGCCGGGACGATGGACGCCTATCCGGTGTCGAAGGCGGTCAACAGCGTGAAAAACAACGGGCCCGAACTCATAGAACCGGCGGCTTCTGGGGATAGTTCTGGAAACCATTCCGGCAGTTTGTTCTGACCGCTCCCGCAGCGGCGGCGGCCGGAGCCCCCGCTCCCGCATCGCCCGGAATCCCCACCGGGAGGAGTCGCAGCATCGTGGACACCGCCGTAGCCCGCTCCCGCCTGGAGTCCATGCTCGACGATCTGGACCGCTCCATCGCCATTCTCCGGGGGGAGAGCCCCGAGCGCGACAGCTCGGCCGCGGACGCCGGGGCCGGCCTCACCGCCCACGACCGCGTGGAGGCCGCCCTGGAGTCCCTAGAACGCCACCGCCGCGCCGTCGCCGCGGCCCTGGACCGGATCGTCGCCGGCACCTACGGCCGGTGCGTCGGCTGCGGCCGTCCCGTCCCGGAGGGCCGCCTGGAGGCCCGCCCCGACGCCGCCCGCTGCCTCCCCTGCCAATCCGAACACGACCGGCGCTGACTCCCAGGGGGGCGACCCCCTGGAACCCCCGACCCGCCGGCGCTGGGCGCCTCCGGCCGCACGACCCGTGACCCCGGTTGGGTTCGCGCGCGTTATTCGCGCGCGTTAGGTGCGGCGGCGGGCGCTGGCCAGGAGGTGGATTCCCAGGGACTCGTCGGCGTGTGGGGCGTTCAGTTCGGTGCGGACGAGTCTCGGCAGCGCGCGGGGCGACTCGCCGAGGACGTGCTCGACCGTCGAGGGGGACAGGACGGTCCGCGGCCTGATCCACTCGACTTCGAGGCCGGCGTCGGCGAGCAGCTCGCGGAGCTGGTGGGCGGAGAAGGAGCGGGTGATCGTCCCGTCCGGCCAGGGGACGAGGACGACCTCGGCGCTCGGGACGTCGGACAGGTGCGCCCAGTAGTTCCGCTCCGCCAGCAGCGCCATGCCGAGGGTGAGGGAGTCGACGCAGAGCAGCACGCGGCCGCCGGGGCGCAGCACGCGGGCGATCTCGGCGACCGTGGCCTCGGTGGCGAGGTGCCGGGACAGGACGCGGTTCTCGGCGATCACCGCGTCCACGGCGGCGTCGGTGAGGAAGGCGAGCGTGCCGGTGTCGCCGATCAGCGGGATCGCGGCGCCCTTGGCGGGACGTTCGGGCGCGTCGGCCCGCATCGGGTCGCGCACTTCGAGGACGGTGTGGCCGGCCTCGGCGGCCTGGGCCGCGCAGCGCCCGCCCGAGACGTCCAGGACGCGGGAGGGTCTGCGCGGAAGCCATCGGGTGAGCTGGGCGGCCGCGACCGCCCAGTAGAACGTCCAGTAGCGCGCCAGGGAGTCCCCGGAGATGTCGCGCAGGCTGGCGATGGTGGGCTCGGGAGGTTCCGCCGGTCGCAGCACCGGATGCACCACTTGCTCCTGTTCTCGCCGTATATGTCAGGTCTTCCCCGTTGCGGGTGATCATCACCCTCCGTGTAGGACGGGGACGCGCCGGCCCGGGTTCTTTTCGTCACTTCCTGACGGGGAATCGGCCGGGACGTTGCGGTGTTGCACCGACGCACAGGCAAGTACAGCGGAGGTGCACACCGATGACCACAGCCGTTGCGGATCAGCAGCGGAGACCGCGCGAGGACGCGCGGGCACCCGCCCGCGTGGGCAGGCCGCGCGGGCCGATATCGTCTGTGGGGAACGACGCCGCCGGCCGAGTCAGGGCCACGGGCGCCACAGCCGAGGGGGTGGGTCAGGTACAGGGCACCACGGAGACCGTGGAGCAGCGCCAGGAGCGGTTCCAGCGCGACGTGCTCCCGTTCTTGGACCAGCTGTATTCGGCCGCGCTGCGCATGACGCGCAACCCGGCGGACGCCGAGGACCTCGTCCAGGAGACGTTCGCCAAGGCGTTCGCGTCCTTCCACCAGTTCAAGGAAGGCACCAATCTCAAGGCGTGGCTCTACCGGATCCTGACCAACACGTTCATCAACTCCTACCGCAAGAAGCAGCGCCAGCCGCAGCAGGCCGCCACCGAGGAGATCGAGGACTGGCAGATCGCCCGCGCGGAGTCGCACACGTCCAGCGGGCTGAAGTCCGCCGAGGCGGAGGCGCTGGAGCACCTGCCCGACACGGACGTGAAGCGGGCGCTGCAGGAGCTGCCTGAGGAGTTCCGCATCGCCGTCTACCTCGCCGACGTCGAGGGCTTCGCGTACAAGGAGATCGCCGAGATCATGGGCACACCCATCGGCACGGTGATGTCCCGCCTGCACCGGGGCCGGCGCCAGCTGCGCGGCATGCTGGAGGACTACGCTCAGGACAGGGGACTCACCAGGACGAGCGGGGGTTCCCTATGAGGAGCGCAGCGAACCGGGGGGTGTGGGGGGTCGTCCCCCCACGGGCAGGACGGCAGAGCGCGGCGATGGAGGGTGAGTGAGCCATGAGCTGTGGCAACCACCATGAGACTCCCTGCGACGAGGTACTGGCGCGGGTCTACACCTATCTGGACGGCGAGCTCGACCAGGGCGGCTGCGGCGAGGTGCGCGAGCACCTGGACGAGTGCGGTCCGTGCCTGCGGGAGTACGGGCTCGAAGAGGCCGTCAAGAAGCTGGTGAACAAGTCCTGCGGCTGCGAGTCGGCGCCGAGCGACCTGCGCGAGAAGGTGCTCGGCCGCATCGAGGAGATCTGCGGCGAGATCAAGGAGTCCGGCGCGGCGGACAAGTCCGTCGCCTCCGGGACATCCGAGACGTCCGGAACCGCCTGACCACCGGTATCGTTCTGCGGGTGCTCGCACTCGTCACCGGCGCGGCCGGTTTCATCGGATCCCATCTCGTCGACCGGCTGGTCGCCGACGGCCATGAGGTCATCGGCGTGGACGACCTGTCGTCCGGCGGCAACGTCCGTCCCGGCGTGGAGCTGTGGGAGATGGACGTCACCGACCCGGCGCTGGCCGAGAAGGCCGCGGTGCGGCGGCCCGAGGTGATCTGCCATCTCGCGGCGCAGGTGAGCGTGCGCCGCAGCGTGGCCGACCCGCTGCACGACGCGCGGACGAACGTGGTCGGGACCGCGAACGTGCTGGAGGCGGCGCGGGCCGCGGGCGGTCGCAAGGTCGTGTTCACGTCGAGCTGCGCGGTGTACGGGGTGCCGGACGCGCTGCCCGTCCCGCCGGACGCCGAGCTGCGGCCCGCGTCCCCGTACGCGGCGTCGAAGGTGTCCGGCGAGGTGTACGCGCGGATGTACCGCGAGCTGCACGGCATCGACTTCACGACGTTGACGCTGGCGAACGTGTACGGGCCGCGGCAGACGCCCGAGGGCGAGGCGGGCGTCATCTCGATCTTCACCGACGCGCTGCTGGCGGGCCGTCCGACGACGGTGTTCGGCGACGGCACGCAGACCCGCGACTACGTCTACGTGCTGGACGTGGTGGACGCGTTCGCCCGCGCCGCCGGCGACCAGGGCGGCGGGCTCAGGCTCAACGTCGGCACCGGCGTCCAGACGACGGACCGCGACCTGCACACGCTGGTCGCGGAGGCGGCGGGCGCGCCGGACGATCCGGAGTTCGCGCCGCCGCGGCTGGGCGACCTGCCCGCGATGTCGGTCGATCCGCGGCGGACGGGCGAGGCGCTCGGCTGGGCGCCTGAGGTGGGCCTGCGGGAGGGCCTCGCCGCGACGGTCGCGTGGGCGCGGGAGCGGAACGCGCCGGCGCACCGTTGAACGCCGGATCGGGCCGGGAGTAGCGGTTTTCGCATTCTTTTCACATGGTTATTCGGATGGTATTGCGGATGCACGTGCATTGGCGTTGTCAACGGATATCGTCCACATCCGTAACCCGCATTCGAGTAGGACAAATGATCACTTAAGGTGACGATAAGTTCACGCTTTGCTCACGTTTTCCCGCATGCCTGTGTGACCTGGGCCCGCCACGTTAGGCTTGTGCCGAAATCAGCGACGGGAGCACGTGCATACCCGTGAATTCGGGGTATGTGCTCCGCCGGAAGCCTGGACCGTCCCGGTCCCGGCGATCGGCCGCGAGGCCGGACGGCCCGGTTCGCGGGGGGAGGCAAGGAGCCATGCTCAAGCGCGTGACGCCGGCGGGAAACGACCGGCGCCGGAGCGCCTCGACGTCGTCGCTGATGATGTCCGAGGGCGTGTCCTGGGTGTAGGTGACAGGTGCCGAGAGGCACGCGTCAGCCCGGTGACGGCCCGCCAATCGTCACTGAACACTCTTCATCTCCGGTAGGCCCGCGCGGGATCGGCAAGCCCGCACAGGCCGCACATCGCGGATCGGCCGGATGAAGGGCGTTCCCTCCCTGAGGGGCGGCAATGCGTGGACTACCTCTCGCTGCCTGGGCGTACATCTGCGGCGTTGTCGCCCTCGCGGCCGGCCTCATCGCGACGTCCTCCTTCGCGGACATCGAATGGGACAAGCTCGCCGTTCTGGCCCTGCTGTTCCTCATCTGCGACTCCGCGCCCGCCCGGCTGAACGTCGAGCGGGCCAGGGTGTCGATGAGCTTCGCCGCCAGCCTCGCCTCGGTGGTCCTGCTCGGCCCGGCCGGCGCGGCACTCCTCGGCTTCTGCGCCGTCGTCACGGGGCAGCGGTTCTTCGCGCCGGTCAAGCGCATCTTCAACGGCGGGCAGCTCGCCCTCAGCGGCTTCATCGCCGGGACGGTCTTCGACCTGCTCGGCGGCGACCGGTTCCAGCCCATGCAGGCCCGCTGGGTCGAGAACGTCATCGGCCCGTTCCTCGGCGCGCTCGTCACGTTCGTCCTCGTCAACCTGGCGCTCATGGGCGGCGTGCTGCTGCTCAGCCGGCAGGCCACGCCCCGCGAGCTGCTGCACGAGAGCGGCCGGCTCGCCGTCGGCTGCCTCGGCTACGGCATGGTCGGCCTGCTCATCGCCGGGCTGTGGCCGCGCGTCGGGCCGTTCGCCGCCGTCCTCGTCCTGCTGCCGCTGCTCATCGCGCGGTGGGCGATGGACCAGGCATACGTGCAGCAGCAGGCGCACTCCGCCACCCTCGCCGCGCTGTGCCAGGCCGTCGAGACCAAGGACTACTACACCCGCGGCCACTCCGAGCGCGTCTCCCGCGGCTCGGTGATGATCGCGCAGGAGATCGGGATGCGCGCCGACCGCGTCGAGGCGATCCGCTACGCAGGGATGCTGCACGACGTCGGCAAGCTCGGCGTCCCGACGAAGGTGCTGCAGAAGAACGGGCCGATGACCGAGGAGGAGTTCGCCGCGATCCAGCTGCACCCGATGCGCGGGCTGGAGATCGTCCGGGAGATCGGGTTCCTGGACGAGGCGCTCGCCGGCATCATGCACCACCACGAGAAGATGAACGGCCGCGGCTACCCGATGGGCCTCGCCGGGGACGAGATCCCCGAGTTCGCGCGGGTCATCGCCGTCGCCGACGCGTTCGACTCGATGACGTCCACCCGCTCCTACCGGCCCGCGCGCAGCGTCGCCGACGCCGTGGCCGAACTGCGCCGCAGCATGGGCGACCACTTCGACCCGGCGATGGTCGAGGCGTTCCTGCGGGCGCTCGAACGCGACCCGTGGGTCCCGCCGGACCCGGTCGTCCTGCCGGACGACGACGTCGTCGAGACCACCCAGCAGGACCACGACGATCCGAGCACGCCCCTCCGGGTCGCCGGTGACGAGGCTCGGCCCGGTGACGAGGCTCGGTCCGGTGACGACGTCCGGTTCGGTGAGGACGCCCGGCCCGGCGACGGAGCGCTGTCCGGTGATGAGGCGGCGTCCATCGGGGAGGCGCGGGCCGGTGAGGACGCGCGGCCGGGCGGCGAAGCGCGGTCCGGCGGCGGGGTGCGGCCGAGCGACGAAGTGCGGCGGTGACGGACGTCCCATGAGCACGCAGACATGAGCGGTGAGAGCCGCGCCCGGGACCGGGCCGCCTGGCAGACGATCGACTCCGGCCAGCTGCTGCTGATCGCGACCGCCGGGCTGTTCATCGTCGTCGCCATCGCGCACGTCGCCGCCGTCGGCCTGCGGCAGCCCAACGTCGCGATCATCTTCGGGGTGCTGATCGCGCTGGGCGAGCTGTTCCGGATGGTGATGCCGGGCAACCGGGAGGTCGCGCCGATCGCCAGCGCCGGTGCGATGGGGTACGCGCTGCTCATCGGGATCGGGCCCGAGGGGGCGCCGCCGGACGCGCGGCTCGGCGTCGTCGCCGCCGACCACTCGGCGCTGCAGGTCGTCGCCGTCACCGCGGCGGGCATGCTGGTCGGGTCGCTGCCGCACATCGCGGTCGGCCGGTCGCCGCGCCCCGACGCGATGGCGCGGCGGCTGTTCAACGTCACGGTCGTCGCGCTGTGCTTCCGTCCCGTGCTGTCGGTCGACCTGCCGTGGCCGCTGGTGCTGGCCGTCATGGGCGTCGTCGTGATCGCGTCGTGCTTCACCGACGTGTTCATCGCCGCGGTGATCAGGGCGGAGGCCGTCCGGGCGCGGTTCGGCATCGCGCTGCGGGACGAGGTCGAGGCCAAGCTGGCGCTGTGCGCCGCGACCAGCGCCACCGCCATGCTGATCGCGGTGGCGACGACCGCGATGGGCGAGGCCGCGCTGCTGATCTTCACGGTGCCGATCCTGGTGACGCAGTTCGCGTTCCGCCGGTACGCCGGGATCCGCGCGACGTACCTGCAGACCGTCCGGGCGCTGTCGCGGGTGACGGAGGTCGGCGGCTACGTCGAGACGGGGCATTCGCGGCGGGTGTCGCGGCTCGCGGTCGCGATGGGGCGCGAGCTCGGCATGTCCGAGGAGGAGCTCCTCGAACTGGAGTACGCGGCGCTCATGCACGACATCGGGCAGCTGTCGCTCGGCGACCCGATCCCGGGCGGCGCGACGGTGCTGGCGTCCCCGGCCGAGCAGCGCCGCATCGCCGAGCTCGGCGCCGAGGTGATCAAGCAGACCGGGGTGCTGGACCGGGTGGCGCACATCGTCCAGCTCTCGTCCCATCCCTACCGGACGGGCCACGACCTGTTCGACGACGACCCGTCCGGCGCGGGCGGCTCCGGCGGCGCGGCGGGCTCCGGGGGCGACCCGGCCGGCGAGGGCAGGCCGGTTCCGCCGCCGCTCGCCGGGCGCATCATCAAGGTCGCCAACGCCTACGACGACCTGGTCGGCGACTCCTCCGACCGGGACCGCGGCGCCGCCGTCCTTGAGCGGCTCAGGCTCGACTCCGCCGCCGAGTACGACCCGACCGTGGTCGAGGCGCTCAGCCGTGTCGTGGACCGCCGTCCCCGCCAGTAGCGCCCGCCGGGCACCCGCCTGCCGAGCAGCCGCCTGCCGAGCGGCGGGGCGAGCGTGACGGCGGCGGCGGCCGTCCAGAGGAGCAGCGCGCCGAGGTGCTGGTCGTCCAGGGGGGCCGGGCCCCAGCGCCGGCCGAGGTCCTCGTACCAGTCGCCGCGGACGGTCCCGTCCAGCATGAGCGCGATCCCGGCGATCGCGTGCAGCGGCAGGACGGCGACGGGGACGAGGGTCCCGGCCGTCCCGTGGAAGAACGCCAGCCCGATGATCAGGAAGCCGAGCATCGCGACCGAGTGCAGCGCGTGGTTGGCGAGGGCGGCCCCGAACAGCGGCGACACGTACCACGCGTAAAGGCTCAGCAGGAGCAGCGCGGACGCGACCACCGGATGCGTGAGCGCCCGGAGCCCGCGGCTCCCCGCCGCGGCGGCCAGAAGGTCCGCGCTCTCGCCCCGCATCGCCCGCATCGCCAGCCGCAGCGGCGCCCCGTACAGGAGCAGCAGCGGCCCGGCCACCCCGACGAGGACGTGCTGAACCGCGTGCGCGCTGAACAGGACCATGCTGTACCGGGATATGCCGCTGCCGGTGGCGAGCAGCACGACCAGCAGCCCGCCCGCCCAGGACGCGCTGCGCCGCCACGGCCAGTCCCGGACGCGCGCGACGCCGACCCCGTACAGGACGGCGCCCGCCGCGATCAGCACGAGGAACAGCGGATCGATCCACCAGTCGAGCAAGTAGGGGCGCAGCCCGGCGGGGCCCGGGAGCGGGAAGCCGAGACGCAGCGCGACGACGTCGAGCGTGCCGGGCGGGTTCTCGGGCGGCGGCGTGCGGGCCAGCCCGGTCGCGAGGGCCATGGCCGCCGCCATGACGAGGATCTCGACGGCGCCGAGCCGCACGAAGGCCCGCATGCCCCGGCCGTCCGACAGGGCGGGGATGGTCGCGCGGCGGTGCCACCATCCGATCGCGCCGAGGGCGGCGAGCGCCGCGATCTTCGCCACGACTACCACCCCGTACCGCGACCCGAGGTGGACGCCGCCGAGCCGCACCCAGGCGTTCACCGCGCCGCTCACCCCGACGACAGTGAACGCCACCAGCGCCAGCGCGCTGTACCGTCCGACGACTTGCGCGAGCCGTCCGGGCACGTCCGGCGCGACGGTGACCAGCGCGACGAGCCCGCCGATCCACAGCGAGACGCCGACGACGTGCGCGACCAGGCTGTGGACGGCGAGCGCGTGGTTCGACGCGTTCGCCGCGTGCCCGGTGAACAGCGGCGGCAGGAGGCCGAGAAGCGCCCCCGCCAGCAGGTACCCCGCGGCGTCCTCGGCGCGCGGCAGGCTCGCCGCGACCGAGAGCGCGACCGCGGCCGCGAGGACGAGCAGCAGCGCCCGGCCCTGCGGCAGTTCGAGGAGGAACGTCCGCATCATGTCGCCGGTGACGCCGGTGAACCCCGTCCCGAACAGGTCGAGGACGGTGAACACGATCAGCGCCAGCGTGCACAGCGCCCACGCCAGCGCGGTCAGCGACACGGCCCGCAGGCAGCGGCCCGCCGTGGGCGACGGCGGACGGACGAACACCGCCGCGACCAGCAGCCACCCGACCGTGAGCACCGCCGCGACGTTCACGCCGAGCTTGGCGACCGAGAGCCCGACCTTGGTCAGCGCCCCGGCCTGCGACAACCCGGGCGCCGCCGTGTCGCTGAGCGCGCCGCCGAGCCGGACGACCAGCGCGAGGACGACCAGCGCGATCGCCACGGCGCCGATCGCGAGCATCGGCCTGTCGCTCGCGGGTGCCTGCCGCCCGGTCGGGGGAGCCTGCCGCACACGTGTCGTCACGGCCGGAGATACGGATAAACCCGTCCGGAAGGTTCAGCCGGCAATAAGGTACCGCCAACTGATCAGGGGCGAGGGAGCGAGATGAGCGGTTCCGACCAGGGCAACACGTATCTGGAGAAGGTGGTCGCGCAGCAGGCGGTGCTGGAGGACGACCTGCGGTCCAGGCGTTCGCCGGTGCCCGCGCCGGCGGGCGTCGCGCCGCCGCCGCCCGGGCCGATCGCCAAGCGCAACAAGGCCCTCGGCGGCGCGCCCTCGGGCGACGGCCCCGCGCCGGGCCCCGTGGACGTGCGCATCAGCGGCTTCCTGCGGTGGAAGAACGTGCTCGTCCCGCCGAACGCGTTCGTCGTGCACACCCGGCGCGGACGCGACGAGCCCCTGCACATCGGGCTCGGGGTGTCGTTCCGGTTCAACCCGTCCACGGACTCGTTCCTCGTGGTGCCCGGCGCGACGCAGACGATCCTGATCAACGCGTACTGCATCTGCCGGGAGTTGCAGGGCGTGCTCGTCCAGGGCTACGTCCAGTGGATCATCCAGGACTTCCGCACGGCCTACCGCAAGCTCGACTTCGGCGACTCCGACGACCCGATGCGCCTGGTCAACCTGCAGCTCCGCGAGCAGGCGGAGGCCGCGATCAAGGACAAGGTGTCCACGATGGGGGTGCGGGACGTCCTCAGCGACAAGCAGCCCATCATCGAGGAGCTGACCGCCCGGCTCCGCGCGGTCGCCGAAGGCTCCGACGAGGAACACGGCACCGGCGACCAGGGGCTCGGGCTCCGCATCGTCACCGTGCAGATCAAGGAGGCGGTGGTCAGCTCGTCCCGGCTCTGGGAGAACCTGCAGAAGCCGTACCGGGCCGAGCAGGGGCAGATCGCGCGGCTGGCGGAGCTGGAGGCGGAGGAGGCGGTCGCGCAGCGCGAGATGGCCGCCGCGCGGATCAAGGAGACGCAGCGCCTTGAGCACGAGCGGGAGCTGGCGGAGCTGCGCGCCCGCAACGAGTCGCAGCTGTTCGACACGGAGGCGGTGGAGCAGCTGCGCCGCAGGAAGCGGGAGCACGACGACGCCCGCGAGGTCGCCGAGCTGCAGACCGAGACGACGCGGCACGCGCTGCGGATGGAGCGGGAGCGGCACGAGGAGGAGGCCGAGACGGGACGGCTCCGCGCCGAACGCGACCACGAGCTGGCCCGGCTCCGCGCGGAGGGCGAGCTCGCCATCGCCGAGCTGCAGGCCCGGTCGAGGCACGAGCGGGCGCTGCTCGACCTGGAACGGGAGGGGGCACGCGCGGCGATCGAGAACGACCGGACGCCCGCCGCCGTCCAGACCCGGCTCATCGCCTCGCTGCCGGAGATCATGGCGAAGCTGCCCAAGCCGGACGAGCTGCGCACCGTCACCGTCAACGGCGCCGACCAGACCAGCGTCGCCGGCCTGATCACGCAGCTGACGGCCGTCATCGGCGCCCTCCGCGCCGCCGCCGACCGGTCAGAATGACCCGGCGGTCGGCGCGGGCGGGAACGTGACGGGGAGGGCGGTCAGCGCGCGGTGGAACGCGCCCGGCCGCCACTCCAGCTCCTCGGGCTGGACGGCGAGCTCAACGTCGGGAAGGCGGTCGAGGAGCCGCTCGATGGCCACCGACGCGATCAGCCGGGCGTGGTTCTTGGCCGGGCAGGTGTGCGGCCCGCCGGCGAACGCCAGATGCGCCCGGTTGCCCATCCGGTTCGCCTCCCCCCGGGAGGGGTCGGTGTTCGCGGCGGCGTAGCTGATGATGACGGGCTGGTGGGCGGGCAGCCGGTAGCCGTGGAAGTTCACGTCCCGGCGGGGGAACGTCGGGCCGTAGTTGGAGATCGGCGGGTCGGTCCACAGGATCTCGTCCAGCGCGTCCTCGACGGGCAGGCTGCCGCCGGACAGGTCGCCGCCGAACCGGTCGTCCGACAGCAGCAGCCGGATGCCGTTGGCGATGAGGGAGTTCTCCGGCTCGGTGCCGGACGCGAGCAGCAGCCCGACCTGGTTCATGACCTCCTCGTCGTCGAGCCCGGCGGGGTGCCGCAGCATCCAGGACGCGATGTCCGCGCCCGGCTTCGCGCGCTTCAGCGCCACCAGGTCCCTGGCGGCCTGTTCGAGCATGCCGAGGGCCTCCGCGGGATCGTCGACGCCTTCGAGCATGCCGGTCATGCCCTGTTCGAGCCGGCGGGCGATCTC
Source organism: Actinomadura sp. 9N215 (assembly GCF_044326345.1). Lineage (NCBI taxonomy): Bacteria > Bacillati > Actinomycetota > Actinomycetes > Streptosporangiales > Thermomonosporaceae > Actinomadura > Actinomadura sp. 9N215. The sequence goes on from NZ_JBIRBA010000012.1 coordinate 57,701, forward strand.
CTGGGGGCAGCCGAAAAGCTCGGTGAACACCAGCAGCGGGATCGGACGGGTGTACTGGGCGATGAGGTCGGCCTTGCCGTCGTCGGCGAACGCGTCGATGAGGCCGTCCGCGGCGTTCTCGGCGTACCCGCGCAGCGCGGCCGGATGGACGCGGGCGAGGCCGTCGACGATCACTGACCGGAAGCGGGCGTGCACGGCGCCGTTGGTGAACAGCGCGTTCGGCCGGGCCTGCAGCATCGGCAGCACCGGGCATTCCGGGCCCACCTCGGCCTCCCACACCTCGCTGCAGCGCGGGAACCGGTCGGGGTCGCGCAGGATCTCCAGCGCCGCGTCGTAGCCCAGGACCAGCGTCGCGGGGACGCCCGGGACCAGCTCGACGGGCACGAGGTCGCCGACGGCGCGCATCCGCTCGTAGACGAGCTCCGGGGACTTGGTGAACTCCGGCCCGTACAGCGGGAACGGGGCCGTTCCGGGGGGTGCGGGGGGTCGTCCCCCCACAGTGACCCGAGCCGTTCCGGGGGGTGTGTGGGGTCGTCCGCCCACAGTGACCCGAGCCGTTCCGGGGGGTCGTCCCTCCGCGATGTTCCGCTCCGGCTCCGGCCCGGCGTCCCCGTGGTCTGGTGCGATGGTCACGGCTGCTCCGTGTCGAGGGTGAGGAGGTGGTCGACGAGCGAGATCAGCGCCTCGGTGGACGACCTGCGATCGCGGGCGTCGCAGGTGACCAGCGGGGTGGCCGCCGCGAGGTCCAGGGCCTCGCGCACCTCGTCCGCCGGGTAGGTCGGCGAGCCGTCGAAGTCGTTGACGGCCACCGCGTACGGGAGGCCCTGCTTCTCCACGAGGTCCATGACGGCGAACGACTGCTCCAAGCGGGTGGGGTCCACCAGGATCAGCGCGCCGAGCGCGCCGTGCGCCAGATCCTCCCACAGCCGGGTGAAGCGTTCCTGGCCCGGCGTCCCGAACAGGTACAGGACGATCTCGTCGGTCAGCGTGAGGCGGCCGAAGTCCATCGCGACCGTGGTGGTCGTCTTGTCCTTGATCCCGGCAAGGTCGTCGACGGTCGCGCCGGCCTGCGTCATCCGCTCCTCGGTGCGCAGCGGGCGGATCTCCGACAGCGTCCCGATGTAGGTGGTCTTGCCGACGGCGAAGTGCCCCACGATGAGGATCTTGACGGACGTCCGGACGGTGTCGGGCAGATGCGGCGGCGGCTCAGAGACGAGCGCGGAGTCCATCGAGCACCTCCTGAAGGAGCCGGACCTTGGGCTGCTGGGCGGGCCTGGCGCCGGGTGCGCCGGCCCGGGTGGTGAGATGCCCGCTGTCGACGAGGTCCGACAGCAGCACCCTGGTGATCCCGACGGGCAGTCCGAGATGCCCGGAGATCTCCGCGACCGAGAGCGCGCCGCCTAAGCACAGCTCCACGATCTGGACCTGCTCGGGGGTGAGACCCGTCCGCGGCAGGTCGCCGGTGGCGACGACGAGGGTGACGACGTCGAACACGTTGCGGGAGGGGCGCGCCCGCCCGCCGGTGACGACGTGCGGGCGGACCAGCGCCCGCTCGTTCCGGCGGGGCGTCATGCGGGATGCTCCGCGCCCGGCCGCGGCGGGCTGGTCATCTCCTTGCCCAGCCGCTGCACCAGTTCCTGGAGCCGGAACGACACCGTCTCCATGTCGACGTGCTGCGTCGCCGACACCGCGAGGTACGCGCCCGGCCCGGCGGCGACGAGGAACACGTACCCGTCGTCGAACTCGTTCACCGTCTGCCGCCAGGTGGTGCCCGGGTCGCCGCAGAACTCGGCGGTCGCGCGGGCGAGCGACTGGAGGCCCGACATTCCGGCGGCCTGCCGTTCCGCGTCGTCCCTGCCGATCCGCTCGGAGTGGGCCATGAGCAGGCCGTCGGCCGACAGCAGGATGGCGTAGCGCGTCTCCGGCATGCGGAGCGCGTCGTCGAGCATCCAGCCGAGCCGGTTCGTGCCGTCGTCCATCGCGCGGTTCAACCCCTTTGTCATGACCGCTGGTCCCCGTCCTCGCCGGCGGGGGCGTCGGTGCCCCGTCCGTCGAGGTCGGGCGGTGCGGCGGCGCGGCCGGACCGCGTCCCGCGCTGCCAGGCGCCGAGACCCGCGGCGGTCTCCCGCGGCGGCCTGGCGGCCGGTTCCGCCCCGCCGGCCGGTGCGGCCTTCGCGGCGCCGCCGGTCGTCCCGCCGGTGCGGCGGGCGGTCGCGACCCGGCTCCGCTTGGGCAGGCCCCCGGCGGTGGACGGCCCGTCCGTCGCGGCGGGCCGTTCGGTGCTCTCGTTCTCGTCCGGACGGGACGGCGACGGCGACGGCGGCGCGGGCGACGCGGGTTCGGGAAGCCGGTCGTCCGGGACGGTGGTGAGCAGCGCGCTCGGCACGAACACCACGGCCCGCACGCCGCCGTAGGGGGAGCGGGAGTCGACCGACACGCGGAACCCGTAGCGGGCGGCGAGGACGCCCGCCACCGCGAACCCGATCTGCGGCGGGTCGCCGAGCCGGTGGACGTCCACGGACGTCTCGCCGGACAGCAGCTCCGCCGCGCGCTGCAGCTCCTCGGCGTCCATCGCCACGCCCGCGTCGTCGATCATGATGGCGACGCCGTTGTGCGTGGTCCGGAAGTTGACCTCGACGGTCGTGTCGGGACGGGAGTGCCGCGCCGCGTTGTCGAGCAGCTCCGCCAGCGTCAGCACGACCGGCTCCACCGCCCGGCTCGTCACCGCGCCGCCGATCGTCCCCTCCAGGTTGACGCGCAGGTAGTCGCGGATCCGGGACGTCGCGCCGCGGACCACGTCGGTCAGCGAGGACGCCGACCGCTGCTGCCCGGGCCACGACCCGCACAGCACCGCGGTGGCCTGGGCGCGCCGGCCGAGCTGCGCGTTCATGTGGTCGACGCGGAGCAGGCCCTCCAGCACGTCCGGGTCGTCGTGGCGCTCCTGCATGGTGGAGATGGCGAGCTGCTGCTCGTTGGCGAGGCTCTGCACGGCGCGCATCATCGCGCGCAGCGTCGACTTCGCGGCCTGGTCGGAGCGTTCGCGGACGCCTTCGGCGGCCCCGGCGAAAAGCTCCATCACGGTCTGCAATGCCTTGTCGTAGGCGGGGGCCTCGCGGGTGAGGTCGTGCAGGGGTCCGGCGACGTCCATGCCCGGGTTCGTCAGCGACTCCATGAGCTCGGGCAGCCGGACGTCCGCCAGGTGCCGCAGCTCCTTCTCGCGCAGGTCGACGCCGCGGGTCAGGGCGGCGTTCCGCGTGCGGAGGGCGGCCGCGTCCCGCCGCTCGCGGACGAGCAGGACCGCAGCGGCGACACCGGCGCCGGCCACGATGACGAACGCCGTCGCCAAGAGGAATGGCTCCATCAGATCCTCGGTGCACACGTTTCGGACGAGGCGGACGGATATGACCGCCTCATGGCCGGGGTGGGGTGGGTTTCCGGGCGGTGCGAATTGATACGCCGCGGTTTCGGCACCGTAGGACGGGAATGCACGTGCGCGCTTGTGCGTGCGCGCAAGGAAACTTGCCGCCGGACGCATCTCATGATCACGCGCCGTCGGAGTCGCATCACTTTCCGCAGGAATCGCCTGATAAAGGGCTGCGGATCCTATACGCTCGCGTGCGCTGGCCGGATCGGCGGAGGAGCCTGCGTGGACGACTTCCTCGGCGGGCCCGTCCGGCGGAGCGGCGGCGCCTACCGGCTCGTCCTCTACCGGTCGGACCGCGCCGACCACCTCAGGACGGGCGACCGGCCGCGCCGCGACGCCGTCCCGGGCCCTGTCCCCGCACCCGTCCCAGGCCGCGATCCGGATACCGGCGCCTACGGGTTCCTGCTGCCGCTGCGCGGCGAGATGATCCTGCTCAGGGACGGCGCCCAGGCGCGGCTCCGTCCCGGGACGGGCGGGCTCGTCTCGCTGACCGCGCCCGTCAGGCTCGTCCCGCACCGGCCGGCCCGCGCGCTCGTGCTGACGATCCCGGCCCACGAGGTCGACGGCCGGCTGCGCCGCGCCGCCTCACGGGCCGCGCCGCTCGCCACCGGCCTCGACCTGTCCGCCGGGCTCGGCCGCGTCGTCGCCGACATGGTCAGGGCCGTCGGCGAGGAGCGCGACCTCCTCACCGCGCGGCAGTTCGACGCCGCCTGCGACCGCATCACCGAGCTGCTGTGCATCCTCGTCGCGGACTTCGGCGCCGTGGAGCACGAGCGGCCGCCCGCGCCGGGTCACCTCGCCGAGGTGGAGGCGGTCGTGCGCCGCCATGTCCGGGAGCACGCCACCGACCCGGGCCTCACCGGCGCCGCGATGGCCCAGGAGCTCGGCTGGTCGCTGCGCCAGATCCAGCTCGCGCTGCAGCGGGCCGGGACGACGCCGCGGGAGCTGATCCGCGAGGAGCGGCTCCGGCTCGTCCGGGACCGGCTGCGCGATCCGCTCGACCGGCACGTCACCATCACCGACCTCGCGCACGCGACCGGGTTCTCCTCGGCGAGCGCGCTCAGCCACGCCTTCCGGCAGCGGTTCGGCGTCAGCCCCCGTGAGCTGCGGCAACAGGAGCGCAGGCGGGCGGCGCGGGGGCGCTGAGCAGGCCTTCGCCCGGGCCGTCCGCACCGGCGCGGCTTGTCGGGGCCTGCCGGGGACGGCCGAACTCCGCCGGATTCGGTTGGCACGCATTTGCAATCGGTGGGGACCGGTCCGGGGTTAACATGCGATGAGATCATGGCAACGGGGCGAAAACGGTACAGGAGCGCGCTCGTGGACCTCGGCCCCCACCATCTCAGAATGATCGAAGCGATCGCCGCGACGGGCAGCATCAGCAAGGCCGCCGCCCGGCTCGGTCTCACCCAACCCGCGGTCAGCACGATGCTGCGCCGCGTGGAAAGCCATCTGGGCGTGCAGCTGTTCGTCCGGTCGCCGGAGGGCGTCACGCCGACCCCGGTCGGGGCGGAGGTCGCGACCCGCGCCCGCGCGGCCCTGGCCAGCATCGACGACCTGAACGCCGCCCTTGCGCACCGGATCCGGGATCCCTCGGCCATGCCGCTGCTGCGCGTCGGGGTGCAGGCGTGCCCGGCGCTGACACAACTCAGCGACCATCTCGGCGCGCTGTCGCCGACGTCGCGGCTGCAGCTGCGCGTCGACCAGGGCGGTGGGCGCATTCCCGCGCTCCTCGCCTCCGGCGCCCTCGACGTCGGCCTGTTCCAGGAACCGGTCGACCATGTCCCGCGGCCCGCGCGCGACGAGCTCGAACGGTTAGTGATCGTGGAGCGCGAGCCCATTCTCGTGGGCGTGTCGTCGTCCAGCCCGCTCGCCGCGCACGACACCGTCGACCTGGCGGACCTCGCCGACCAGGACTGGCTCGACGATCCGCTCGACGACGGCCCGTGGCCCGCCTACGTGCGCGGGGTGTGCGCGGGCGCCGGGTTCCAGCCCCGGGTGCGGTTCTGGTCGAGCGACTGGCAGATATCGTCCTCCCTCATCCGGTCGGGACGCGCCATCGGCCTGTACCAGCCGACCGCGAGCGCACGGGACGGGATCGTGTTCCGGCGCATCACCGGCGACCCGATCGTGCAGCGCATCGTGCTGGTGTGGCGTCCCGAGGCCGAGCAGGCGGCGGGACGGCTGCGCGTCGTCTTCAGTGACATCTACATGGACCTCGTACGGGCTCAACCCGTTTTCAGCGACTGGTGGGCGGACCATCCGGAAGCGCATCCCGTGCTCCCGGTCACCGCGGGACCGGTCGTAGTCGGACCGGTCACCGCGGGCCGGGAGGCGGGTTCCGGAAAGGGGGGCGGTTCCCGGAACCCGCATTCGGGCGGCTAGCTAGGAGCTGCTGCCCTGGCGGCGGCGCCGCGCCACGGCGATACCGGCGGCGGCGGCCATCGCGCCGCCGGCGCCGAGTGCGATCAGCGCGGGCGCCGGGCCCCTGTCCGGCGCCTGTTCACTGACGCCGGTGGTGGGCGAGACGCCGCCGAGCTTCCCGGAGCGCTGGTACGCGGAGCCGGGGAGCTTGTCGGCGTACCTGGTGGAGACCAGCTTCTTGTACGACCCGACCGTCATGCCTTCGCCGACGGACGTCTTGGCGGCGTCGTTGAGGCCGGTCACGCGGCCGTCCTTGAGCCGGTACCAGGCGCGGATCTGCGGCTCGGTGAACACCGTGCCGCCGTTCGCCATCGCCGGGTACGCGGACTCGTCGTTGCCGGAGATGACGTTGGAGACGATCCAGCTCTTGTTGCCGGGCTTCGTCAGCCAGACCGTCGCCTGCTGCCCGGTCGCCGACTTCGCGCCGACCGCCATGTAGACGAACGTCGCGACGGGAGCGTTCGGCGTGCCCTTCACGAAGGCCGGGTTCAGCGAGTACACGCGCTGGACGTCGCCCTGCAGCTGCGGCGCCTTCGCGGCCGCCGCGGCCTTGGAGACCTGGGTCGTCGTCTGACCCTGCTGGTGCTGGTCGAGGTTGACGAAGAACGACCCGAGCCACTGCTTCGTCGCCGGGGACGCCGCGACCTTGGCCGCCGCGGTCTCGTCGGACGACGGCGGCCCCGCGGCCATCGCCGCGTTGCCGCCCAGCAGGACGGTGCCACCGATCAGGGCCGCGGCCGTGACTTTTGCAGTGTTTCGCATGTCAGGCTCCAACCTTGGACAGGGCCTCGCCCCAGCGGAACTGGCCGTTGCTCTGGTAGCTGCTGTGGCTCATCTGCCCGTACCTGGGGCTGGACGGCCACGGGTCGCCGTAGGAGAGCGTCTGGCCGGTGTAGCCGTAGATCACCTGGGCGTGGCCGCCGCCCGCGGTCCAGTAGATGCCGGTCTCGATCGGGCGCTTCGCGTCGATCTCGGTCACCACGGCCTGGTACGACAGCGGTCCGGTGACCGTGCCGGGGGACAGCCCGAGCTTCTGGAAGGCCGTCTGGTCCCACTGCAGGTAGCCGGGCTGGTTCGGGCACTGGCTGCCCTGCTGCCGGTTCCGTGCGAGGTTGCAGAACTCGTTCTGGCTGACGTTGCCCTTCCCGTGGAACTTCGCGATCGTCAGGCCGCTTGCGGCCCAGCACCACTGGTTCTGCTCTTGGACCTCCTGCTGGATCTGGAGGACTCCTGCCGAGGCGACACCGGTCGACGTCGCGAAGGTGGCCGCAGCCACCCCCGCGATACCGACCGCGAGTCGCCTGCGCGCCCGGGCGGGTCGGGTACGCGTTGTCATTGGCTTCCGCCTTTTCTCCCGGCAAATGCCGTGCAACCCCTCACGCGAGCGAGTGCGCCGTCATCCCCTGGCTGGAGCGGTGCACTGCCGCTGCGGGGATGCTGCGCATCGAGCGGTCCCTACCGGTGCCGGGGGAACTCCGGGCTGGGAACCCCGCGTGAGTGGCAAAGGGAACGCAATCAAAGTCCCACCCGTGGCCGAATCCGGGTAATGCCAACAGGTCATAACAAAGCTCTATAACCGGACAAAGCAGGACGGGAGGGACGCGGCGCTGACGAGGGTCACGGCGCCGGCGGGAGGGACACGGTGATATGGAGGCCGCCGGTCTCGCGCGGGACGGCGGTCACGGCGCCGCCGTGCGCCCGCACGATCGACTGGACGATCGACAGGCCGAGACCCGCGCCCTTGGCCGTGACGACACGGTCGTTGTTCAGTCGGCGGAACGGCTCGAAAAGGGCGGGGATCTCGTAGGGCGGGACGGCGGGCCCGGAGTTGGACACCTCAAGGACGGCCTGGTCGTCCCGCGTCCGGCTCACCACCCTGACCCAGCCGGACTCGGTGTTGTGGCGCAGGCCGTTCTCCAGGAGGTTCTGCACCACCCGTTCGAGGAGGAGGGCGTCGCCGGCCGTTATGGCCTCGGCGGCGTCGGTCTCGACGGTGATGCCGGCGTCCTTGGCCTCCAGGGAGGTCTGGGACGTCACATGCCCCACGATGTCCGCAAGGTCGACGGGCGCCCGGGCGGTGATCTCGTTCTCCGAGCGGGCGAGCAGCAGCAGCCCGGTGATCAGGCGCTCGTGCCGCGAGTTGATCTGCAGGAGGGTCTCGCCGAGCTGCCGGACGTCCGGGGACGCCGACTCGCGGTGCATCGCGACCTCGACCAGCGCGCGGCCGAGGGTGAGGGGGGTGCGCAGCTCGTGGGACGCGTTGGCGACGAACCGGCGCTGCCCGTCGAAGGACCGGTCCAGCCGTTCGACCATCGTGTCGAAGGTGTCGGCGAGCTCCTTGACCTCGTCGCGGGGGCCTTCGAGGGCGATGCGCTCGTGCAGGACGCGGTCGGCGGCGGGCGATCCGGCGATCCGGCGGGCGGTCTCGGTGACGCGGTGGAGCGGGGACAGGACCCGTCCGGCGATGAGCCAGCCGAAGGCCGCCGCGGCCCCGCCGACGACGCCGAGCGCGATCGACCCCTGCGTGACCAGCGACGTGACGGCCGCGTGGTGCAGCTCCTCGCGCTGCTTCTGCATCAGCCGTTCGGTCTCGGGCATGAGCGCGAGGTCGTCGCCCAGGACGCGCTGGCCCTGCGGCGTTTTCGTGCCCGTCGGCGTGCTCGTGCCCGTCGGGGCGATCGTGCCCGGGGACTGGTTCATGCGGGTGGTGGCGATGACCTTTCCGCCCGAGCGGGAGAACTGCTGGTCGAACAGCGCGTAGGTGACGCCGAGGAGGACCACCCCGGCGACGAAGAACAGGCCGCCGTAGGTGAGGGTCAGGCGGGCGCGCAGCGACAGCCTCATGGGATCCGGTACCCCGCTCCCTTGACGGTCTCGACGACGGGCGGGTCGGCGAGCTTGCGGCGCAGCTTGAGGACGGTGAGCCGGACGGCCCCGGTGAACGGGTCGGCGTGCTCGTCCCACGCCTTCTCCAGCAGCTGCTCGGCGGACACGACGGCGCCGTCCGCGAGCAGCAGCTCGGCGAGGACGGCGAACTCCTTCTTCGCGAGCGGGACGTAGCGCCCGTCCCGGAACACCTCCCGGCGCGCCGGGTCGAGGGTGATGCCGGCGCGGCGCAGCGTCGGCGGCGCGGCGGGACGGCACCGGCGGGCCAGCGCGTGCACGCGGGCGGCCAGCTCGGGGAACGCGAACGGCTTGGTCAGGTAGTCGTCCGCGCCGAGCCCGAGGCCGTCGACCCGGTCGGTGATCTCCGCGGCGGCGGTCAGCATCAGGACCCGCGCCGTCGTCTCGCCGCTCACGATCTCGCGGCAGACGTCGTCGCCGTGCACGAGCGGGAGGTCGCGGTCGAGGACGACCACGTCGTAGTCGTTGACGCCGACGCGTTCCAGCGCCGCCGCCCCGTCGTAGGCGAGGTCGACGGCGTGCGCGCCGTCCCGCAGCCATTCGGCGATCGCGTCGGCGAGGAGCCGTTCGTCCTCTACCACCAGCACCCGCATGGGCCCTCCTTCCACACCTCTACCACTCGCGATGGTGCCCGACGGGCTGTTTCGTTTCCGTTAGTGATCGCGCCCGGACCCGGGGAAACGAGGGGGAAACGTGCGGGCGGGTTGCATCGCTCATCGTCCGGCCGGAACCGCTCCGGCCGCCGAGACGAGGAGCACATGACATGCGACTGCGGATACTGGCGGCGCTGCCGTTCGCGCTGACCCTGGCCCTGACCGGGTGCGGCGGCGACGACGGCGACTCGGGCGGGGTGGCGTCGGTCGGCGGCGCGAAGCAGACCGCCGCGGCCGGGGGCGGCGGCGAGAAGCTGAGCCAGGACGAGATGGGCGTGAAGTTCGCGCAGTGCATGCGCGAGAACGGCGTCCAGATGGACGACCCCAAGCCGGGCCAGGGCATCCAGCTCAAGATCAAGGACGTGCCCAAGGCGACCGTCGACAAGGCCATGGAGGCGTGCCGGAAGTACAACCCGCAGGCCAACGCCACCGGGGCGCCGGATCCGAAGGAGCAGGAGCGGGGCCGCAAGTTCGCCGAGTGCATGCGGCAGAACGGCGTCGAGAAGTTCCCCGACCCGAAGCCCGGCCAGCGCGGCATCATGATCGACAAGAACACGGTCGGGGACGACCCGGACCTCGAAACGGCGCAGCAGAAGTGCCAGGACGTCCTCCAGGGCGGGCGGAAGTGACGGGCGGCGTCACCGTGGAGCCCGCCCCGCCGAAGGAGGCGCGGGACCATCGGGTGCGCCGCCGCCGGCCCAGGCTGAGGCTCGCGCTCGCCGCCGCGGCGCTGGTCGCGGCGGGCGGCGTCGCCGCCGTCGCGGTGTTCGGCGACGGCGGCGGCTCAGGCGCGGGCGCGGCGACCGGCCTGCCGCCCGCCACCGCGAAGGTGACCAAGCAGACGCTCAAGGACACCAGGACCGAGGACGGCCGGCTCGGCTACGGCCCCGCGCATACGGCGACGAGCCAGGCGAAGGGCACGCTGACGAACCTCCCCGAGAGCGGCGACGAGATCACCCGGGGTCACGCGCTGTACGAGGTGGACGGCGACCCGGTCGTGCTGATGTACGGCTCGAAACCGTCGTACCGCCCGCTGCGGATCGGCACGGAGGGCTCCGACGTGAAGCGGTTCGAGGCGAACCTCAGCGCGCTCGGCTACGACGGCTTCACCGTGGACGACGAGTACACGGCCGACACCGCCGACGCCGTCCAGGAATGGCAGGACGACATCGGCGTCGCGGAGACCGGGATCGTGGACCTCGGACGGGTCGCGTTCGCGGACGGGCCCGTCCGGGTCGACACCGTCCAGGCGAACGCGGGCGAGCCGGCGGCGCCCGGCAAGAAGGTCCTCGACTACACGGGCACGGCGAAGGCCGTCACGGTCGAGCTCGACACCGCCGACCAGCGGATGGCGAAGGAGGGCGCCGCCGTCGAGGTGACGCTGCCGGAGGACAAGACCGTCGCCGCGAAGATCGACGAGGTCACGACGGTGATCGAGCCGGGCGAGCAGAACGAGGACCCGACCACGAAGGTGGAGGTCACGATCTGGCTCGCCTCCGGGAAGGCGAAGAAGGCCGCCGCCGGGTACGCGCTCGCGTCCGTCGACGTCACGTTCACCGCCGGGGAGCGCGAGAGCGTGCTGACCGTCCCGGTGTCCGCGCTGGTCGCGCTGCGGGAGGGCGGGTTCGGCGTGGAGGTCGTGAACGGCGGGACGTCGTCGTACGTCCCGGTCGAGACGGGCCTGTTCGCGGACGGGAAGGTCGAGGTCTCCGGGCAGGGCATCGCGGAGGGCGTCCTCGTGGGGGTACCGAAATGATCACTTTGCGGGACGTGACGAAGGAGTACTCCGGCGGCGTCCGCGCGCTGGCCGGGGTGTCGCTGCACATCGGCGCGGGCGAGCTGGTCGCGATCGTCGGTCCTTCCGGGTCGGGCAAGTCGACGATGCTGAACGTCCTCGGCACGCTGGACCGGCCGACGGCGGGCACCGTCCACATCGACGGTCACGACGTCGGACGGCTCCCGGACGCGAAGCTGTCCGCGCTCCGGGCGACCCGCATCGGGTTCGTCTTCCAGCACTTCCATCTGGCCGCGGGCACGCTGGCGATCGACAACGTCGCGGACGGCCTGCTCTACACCGGGCTCCGCCCGGCGGTGCGGCGCCGGAAGGCCGCGGCGGCGCTGGAGCGGGTCGGGCTCGGCCACCGGCTGGACCACGAGCCGCACGAGCTGTCCGGCGGCGAGCGGCAGCGCGTCGCGATCGCGCGGGCGGTGGCGGGCGAGCCGGCGCTGCTCCTGGCGGACGAGCCGACCGGCGCGCTCGACTCGGCGTCCGGCGACGGGGTGATGGCGCTGCTCCGCGAGCTGCACGACGCCGGCACCACCGTCGTGGTCATCACCCACGACCGCGAGATCGCGGCCGGCCTGCCCCGCCAGGTCCGGATGCGCGACGGCCTCGTCGTGGACGACACCGCCCACGACACAGCGCTCGCAGAGGCGACGCTGTGACGGCCCCGACGCGCGCCGGGACGCGAGCCGCGCCCCTCCAACCGGCCAGGATGTGGCCGGGCGACGTCGTCAGGGTCGGCGCGGTCGGGCTGCGGACCCGTCCGATGCGGGCGTTCCTGTCGGCGCTCGGCATCGCGATCGGGATCGCGGCGATGGTCGCGGTCGTCGGCGTGTCCTCGTCGTCGCGCGCCGACCTCGACCGGGCGCTCGCCGCGCTCGGCACGAACCTGCTGACCGTCTCGCCCGGCAGCACCCTGACCGGCGAGGAGGCGCAGCTCCCGCTCGAATCGGAGGCGATGGTCGGACGGATCGCACCGGTCCAGGAGGTGTCCGCCATCGCCCTGCTGGACGACGCGAAGGTCTACCGCACCGGCAAGATGCCCGAGACGGAGACCAAGGGGATCGCCGCCTACGCCGCCCGCACCGACCTGCGCGCCGCGATCGGCGCGGACCTGCGCAGCGGCGCCTGGCTGAACCCCGCGACCGGCAGCTTCCCCGCGACCGTCCTCGGGTCGGCCGCTGCGGAACGGCTCGGGATCGGCCACGCGGGCCCCGACGTGCAGGTCCTCATCGGCGGCCGCTGGTTCACCGTCGTCGGCATCCTCGACAAGGCGCCGCTCGCCCCCGAGATCGACACCGCCGCGCTGGTCGGCTGGCCCGCCGCGCAGGCCAGGCTCGGCTTCGACGGGCATCCGACGACGATCTACACCCGGTCGCAGGACGCGGGCGTCGAGGACGTCCGGGACGTGCTCGGCGCGACCGCGAACCCGGAGGCGCCGAACGAGGTGGAGGTGTCCCGCCCCTCGGACGCGCTCGCCGCGCGGAAGGCCGCGGGCGAGGCGTTCACCGGGCTGCTGCTCGGGCTCGGCGCGGTGGCGCTGCTGGTCGGCGGCGTCGGGGTGGCCAACACCATGGTCATCTCGGTGCTGGAGCGCCGCTCGGAGATCGGGCTGCGCCGCTCGCTCGGCGCGACCCGCGGCCAGATCCGCACCCAGTTCCTCGCCGAGTCGCTGCTGCTGTCCGCGCTGGGCGGGATCGGCGGCGCGGTGATCGGGGCGCTGGTGACGAGCATCTACGCGCTGTACCAGGGCTGGCCGGTCGTCATCCCCGCGTGGGCCGTGGCGGGCGGCGTCGCGGCCACCCTCGTCATCGGCGCGATGGCCGGGCTCTACCCGGCGATCCGGGCGTCCCGCCTCAGCCCCACCGAGGCGCTCGCCACGACCTAGCGGGACGCGGGTCAGGCGAGCAGGTCGCGGAGTTCGTGGACGGCGTCGCGCAGCCGGTCGGCGAACGCGAACATCGCGTCCGCCACCGGGCGCGGCGTGCTGAGGTAGACGTTGAAGCGGTCCGGGAGCAGGACGTAGGCGACGCCGACGCACTGCTCGCTCGTCGACCCGAACCCGAAGTACCGGATGTGGGCGGACGGCGCCGAGCTGGTGCTCAGATAGTCGTCCCGCATCGTGCGCCAGCCGGGCGTCTCGAACAGCGGCAGCGGCTCGGCCCCGCCGAGCTCCGCGCCGCGCCGCTCGTGGATCAGTTGCAGCTCCCACAGGTGCTGTTCGGGGGCCTGCCCGGCCTGGCACTCCTTCGCGCGCCTGACGTGCGCGTCGGCGGCGGCGCGGAACGCGTCCCTGCGGGCCGTGAAGCCGGCGCCGGGATCCTCCATTACCTCGGCGAAGCGCAGCACCTCGGGCGTGACGACCCGCATGGCCTCGGTGCGCCCGTTCCGGTACTGGCGGGTCGCGATCGACTCGTAGGTGGCGCCGGTGAGGCCCTTCGCGCGCCTGTGGGCGAGCTGGTACGCCATCTGGACGAACGCGTCCGGCGACATCTTCAGCCGCTTGATCTCGTCGGCGCCGAAACCGTCGAACGAGACCGTCGTGGTGGCGGTCGCGGCGCCGTACGCGGCGAACGAGGACGCGGCGTCCCGGATGTCGCGCCGCAGCGCGTCGTCCAGGACGAACTCGATCGGCTCGATGGCCGGGAGGCCCTGCGAGCTGGCGCCCGACCGTTGCGCGACCACCGCCGGCGGCGTGCCGAGCAGCGCGTCGACGAAGCTGAGGATCGTGGTGCCGTCCAGGCCGCAGTGCTCGACGTTGATGCCGGCCGTCCCGTCCGCGAAGACGATGAACGACACCGCCTTGTCGAACCAGCGGTTGCCGCTGTCGCCGTGCAGGAGGTGGTCGCAGGCGTCGAGGGTGTTCTTGGGCGTGAAGTCCTCCAGGCAGAGGCAGAACAGCGCCGTCTCCACGTCGTCGAGCGCGTCCGCGTTGCGGGGGTCGGCGGCCAGGAGGGCCGCGCGGCCGGCCGCCCATTCGGCGCGCGCCTTGGTGGTGAGGTGTCCCGCGGACGGTTCGGGCGCGGCCTCCGCCTTCATGATCGTGCCGAGGCCGGCGGTCAGCTCGTCCAGCGTGTGGGGGCGCCCGCCGGGGCCGAGGACGTCCATCCTGATCAGGTTGCCGCGGTAGAACACCACGATGTGGCGGGCCTGCGACGGCCCGGGCCACTCGTCCGTGTAGGGCGCGCGGACGGTGTCCTGCCGTGCGCCCGGGATGCGCGTCGTCGAGAACAGGAACCTGTTCTGCGCCATCGACAGCGGGCGGCCGCGCTGCACCACCGGCGGGACGGTCTCGTCGTCCAGCCGGAGCTTGTAGTCCAGCGCGCCGGCGATGAGCCCGGCTGCGCGCTCCACCTGGCCTTCGGGCGATTCCTCGAACAGGAAGAAGAAGTTCGCGTTCAGCGCGATCCGGTCGCGGCGGCCCAGGTACCGGTACGGCCAGAACGTGTCGAGCCAGCTGTGGACGCCCTCGGACGCGTCGTAGCGTTCCAGCGCCGCTTGCAGCTTGCGTCCTGGCCCGTCCGGGCGGGCGAAGTCTGCCAGCGCCGCCTCGGTCCTGGCCCGCTCGTCGTCGGTCAGCAGCGGCGCGCACCATTCCATGAACCGCCGGCAGGTCGCGTCGAGCGTGGGCAGCGGCACGCGCGGCAGGTCCGCCTCGTTGCCGAACGTGCGGGGCGAGATCTCTTCGCTGGCGTTCAATTCGTTCCTCGTACGTGTGCGTTGTCAGGTGCTTGGACGTGAGATGTAGAGCTGGGCGTAGAACCAGCCGCCGGTCTCCAGGCCGGACGGGTCGACGCCTACGTCCGCGAGGCGGTCCAGGACCAGCGACCGCTCCTCCGGCGTCGCGAACCGCCGCTGCCTGAACAGCCCGTCGCGGCGGACGGTCTCGTAGCCCGCGGCGGCGAGGGTCTCGGCGACCGCGTCGAACGGGAACATCCGCAGCACGAAATGCGCCATCCACGGACGCCGTTCCCCGTGCGCGGCGACGATCCGGGAAATGGTGCGCTCGGTGACGTATCCGAGGCAGCCGGTGGAGATGGCGAGGTCGGTCTCCGCGAGTTGCGAGCGCTGCCGGTCGGTCGGATCTCCGTTCTCCAGATCGGCGTGGACGGCGCCGTCCAGGAAACCGGCTTCGAGCGCATAGGAAAGGGCCTCGGCGGAGGCGTCGAGGCCCAGGAACCGCACCTGGTCTTCACGATCAACGGAACGGACCAACTCCCGGTCGCGGGTGAGCAGCGTTCCGCGTGTATGCCGGTGGGCGTCGCGGCCGCTGTAGCGATCGTACAGGTCGTCCATGGTGGCGTCGTATTTCACCAGGGCCGCATTGATGCCATAGGAGCAGCCGATATCCAGAACGGTCGGGACCGGGACCCGGTGCGCCTCCCGGTATTCGGCGATGAGGCCGCGAAAGTGCGGTTTGGCCAGTTCCGGGATGTGGTAGTCGAGGCCGCGGAGCGTGCCGAAGTAGGCGCGCGGATCGGGCCGCGTGTAGATGTGGCCGAGCGAGATCTTCCCGGTCGTGTCGACGCGCAAGGAGTGCCTCCAGTCCAGCGGTCAGTCGAGGAGCCGGTCGCCCCGGACGGCGCGTCCCCGCGCCGCCAGGTGCTCGGGCAGCACGCGCCCGAAGAGCTGCCGCGTGCGGGCGACGCTCCCGACGACCCCCGGCCGCTCGCTGTAGGCGAAGATCGCCGTGTGCCGCGCCGTCGTCCCGGTGACGGCGGCGACCCGGTGCAGCGCGTACCGTCCCTTGAAAAGCTGCAGGTCACCGGGGCGAAGGGCGAGCCGGTGGACGAGATCGTCGCCCGCCCCCGTCAGCACCCGGCGGACGTCGCCGAAGTTCTCCGACTCCGCCGACCGGATGTTCGGGCAGTACTCGAAGGCGCCGCCGTCCTCGGACTCCTGCGTCAGCAGGCTCACCGTGAACTCGTTGGTGTCGAAATGCCAGGGATGCTCCATCCCCGGGTTCACGACGTTGAGGCACAGCCCCGACAGCGGGTCGGCGAGCTCGTGCACGCGCGGCAGCCCGAAGCAGGCCGCCACGAACCGCTGGAAGAGCCCGCTCGAATACAGCACCTGGACGATGGAGCCCGCCGGGATGTGGTCGCGCGCGACGAACGCGTTCCCCCGCTCGACCGTGATCCGGCCCGGATGGTCCTCCGGCAATGGGGTGCGGACGTCGATGTTGTACGCGTTCACGGTTTCGACGTCGTAATGCGCGCGCGGCGCGACCGCCGCGCATTCCGCGCGCAGCGCGTCCCGCATTGCCGGGCGAATGAAGTCGGGCAGCACGCGGCATCCCGATTTCGCCAGCTCGTCCCGGGTCCGGGAAACGACGGCGTTCCAGCCGGCGCCGCCGGGCGCGGTCAGCGGATAGCGCTCCGTGTCGATCACGTTGCCGAGAGCCTCCGCCGCACCCATGGGGATCCTTCCGCGTCGGCGAACCTCCGACGGGTTTAGCACAATCCCCCCGACAATTCATGGCAGCGCTTTCTGGAGCTTTTGGCAGAAAGCGATAAAGCGGGGCCGTGACCTGTGCGTTCGACCGTTCCCTGAGCCGCGCGCCCGCCGCCGCCCCTGTGTCCCATCTCACCCCCGGCGGCGGGGCCCGGCTCCGCCCGCGCGCGGGGCCCGGCTCCGCCCGCGCGGGGCCCGGCTCCGCACGGGGTTGGCGGTAAGGCGTACTATCCGCGAACCTTTCCTCACGCGGCGGCGTCACCGTCCTGTGGAACATGAACGAGAAAGTGCGGGGAGCGCGGGATGGACTGGAGCCTGGCGGAGTTCACCGAGGACCGTGAGCTCGGACGCGGCGCGCAGGGACGGGTCGTCCTCGCCCGCCACACCGCGTCCGGGACACCGGTCGCGATCAAGTACCTCGTCCAGGGCGACCCGGGCGCGGTCGCGGCGCTGCGGTCCGAGGCGCAGATGCTCGGCAGGCTGACCAGCCCGTACGTGGCGCGCCTCTACCGCTTCACCGAGAGCGAGCAGGGCGCCGCGATCGTGATGGAGGCGATCAACGGCGCGTCGCTCAAGGAGGTGCTGCGCGAGCACGGGAGGCTCGCGCCGGAGGCCGCGCTGCTCGTGCTGAAGGGCTCACTGCTCGGGCTCGCCGAAGCGCACGCCGTCGGCGTCGTCCACCGCGACTACAAGCCCGCGAACGTCGTGGTGCAGGCGGACGGGCTCAGCAAGCTGGTCGACTTCGGCGTCGCCGTCCTGGCCGGGCACGGCTCGTTCGCCGGGACGCCCGTCTACATGGCGCCGGAGCAGTGGCGCGGTGAGCCGTCCATGCCCGCCACCGACGTGTACGCCGCGACCTGCGTGTTCTTCGAGTGCGTGACGGGACGCCGCCCGTTCACGGCGGCCGAGCGGGCCGTGCTGATGAACCAGCACCTCACCGCGCCCGTCGACACGGCGGACGTGCCGGAGCCGCTGCGCCCGCTCGTCCTGCAGGGCATGGCGAAGACCCCGGGGGAGCGGCCGATGGGCGCGGCGTCGTTCGTGACGTTGCTGGAGTCCGCGGCCGTCGCCGCCTACGGGAGCGACTGGGAGCAGCGGGGCGTCCGCGCGCTGGCCGCCGCCGCGGTCGCGCTGGCCGCGCTGTTCCCGCTCGCGGCGCTCACGGTCCCCTCGGCGGCGTCCGCGACCGCCGCCGGCGGCGCGGCCTCGGCGGGCGCCGGTACCGCGGGCGCGCACGGCGGCGCGGGCGCCGTCGGGACGTCCGTGAGCAAGGGCTTCCTCGCCACCGCCGCGGGCAAGGGCACGATGGCCGCCGCCGGCGTCGCCGTCGTGGCCACGACGGCGGGCGGCGTCTACGTGGCGCGGGACAGCACGGAGCCGCGGCCCGACCCCGTCGCCGTCGTGACCCTGACCTCCGAAAACCGCACGCTCCCCGGCGGACGGGCGCCGATCCAGATCCAGAACGCCCGGTTCCCGACCGTCAGCGGCCTGGACGACCCCGCCCTGCAACGCCGGATCAACGCCGAGCTGCGCGGCCCCCTCGACCGCCTCATCGCGATCGCGCGCTCGTCCGAGGCCCCCTGCCAGGGAAAGCCCATGAAGCTGGGGTTGGAGACGACGCTCGGGCTGCGCGGCCCGCGGCTGGTGTCCGTCCGCTACTTCATGCTCAACGACTGGTGCCAGCAGGCGGACGGGTCGCCAGGCGGCGAGGTCGTCACCGTCGACCTGCGCACCGGCCGCAGGCTCGCCAACACCGACGTGTTCCGTCCCACGGCGCTGACGGACGCGGGCGTGACCCGCATCCGCTCCCTCGTCGCCCAGAACCCGGCCTCGACCGAGCGCCGCTGGGACCAGTGCAACTCCGACGGCCGGTTCAAACGCTCCGACTTCTTCCCCAGCAAGGCCCTGACCCCGGGCTCGGAGACGAGCCCGCCGCGCTTCAGCGCGTTCTTCATGGCCACCGAGTTCCGGCTCGCCTACCTCACCGGCGGCAGCGACGGCTGCGGCAACCTGAACTTCGGCGCCGGGTACGCGGCCGTCCGCGAGCTGCTGAAGCCCGAGATCGCGGCGATGCTGCCCGCCGCGCCGTCCCCGTCGCGCAGCTGACCTGGGCTTCCGGCACATGGGCGGGCCGACATCGGGTATGGCGTCCCGAATGTACCCCGACAGGAAACATACGACGCTGGACGCCGGCCGATGCTGAGAGAGCTGGTGGCGGCCAGCCACTTCATGTCCATGGAGCAGCTGCCGGGCGCGGTGGCCACGCATGCCGCGGACGCCGGCCTGCACGACGCGGTGATCTACATGGTGGACCTTCAGCAGACCGTGCTGCGGCTGCTGACCGGGAAGGGAGAGGACGCCGGGCAGGACCCGGGCCCGGAAACCGCCGAGCTGAAGGTCGAGGGGACCATCGCGGGCCGGGCCTTCCAGACCGTCGAGCCGGTGACCGGCCAGGTGTTCGACGACGGGACCTGCCAGTACTGGCTGCCCATCCTCGACGGGTCCGAGCGGATGGGCGTCATCAGGGTCACGATCCGGAAGGACGACGACCGCGCCAAGGACGACGCCGAGTACCTCGCCGGCCTGGTCGCACTGATGATCGTCAGCAAGGGGCCGTACAGCGACTCGCTCTCCCGGCTGGTGCGCACCAGGGACATGACGGTGTCGGCGGAGATGCAGTGGCGGCTGCTGCCCCCGATGACCTTCGCCAACGACCAGGTCGTCATCAGCGCCGCGCTCGAACCGGCGTACCGGCTCGGCGGCGACACCTTCGACTACGCGCTGGCCGGCGCCACCGTGCACCTCGGGATCTTCGACGCCATGGGGCACGACACCACCGCCGGGCTGACGTCCAGCCTCGCCATCGCGGCCTGCCGGAACGCCCGCCTCCAGGGCGCCGACCTCGTCGAGACGGGGCAGACGATCGAGCGGGTCCTCCTCGAACAGGACGCCGGCGCACGGTTCGTCACCGCCGTCCTGATGGAACTCGACCTCCGGTCCGGCATCCTGTCGTGGATCACGCACGGCCACCCCCAGCCGGTGGTCATCCGCGGGGGCCGCTGGGTGACCACGCTGGACTGCCGGCCGGGCACCCCGCTCGGCACCGGGCTCGGCGTGGTCCCCGAGCTGTGCGCGGAGCAGCTCCAGCCCGGCGACCGCATCCTGCTCTACAGCGACGGCATCGTGGAGGCCCGCGACCCGGACAAGCGGGAGTTCGGCATGCAGCGGTTCGTCGACTTCATCGTCAAACGCGCGGCCGACGGGCTGCCCGTCCCCGAGACGCTGCGGCGCCTCGTCCACAGCATCCTCGAACACCACGAGGGACGCCTGGACGACGACGCCACCGTCCTGATCCTGGAATGGCACGGCCCGTCCGCGCCGGCCAAGGACCCCGCGAAGACGTGATCAGGCGTCCGGCATCGGCTTCGTCGCGGGGCCCTGCACGTACCGGACGGCCCACCCCACCACCCAGCGGCCCATCCCGTAAAGGATCAGCGCCACCCCCGCCAGCGGCAGGACGAGCAGGACGATCTGCAACCCGGAGGTGATCAGTTCGAGCGCCCCGGCGCCGTGCGTGGCCTCGTACGCGAGCCCCCGCATCATCATCCAGTCCTTGGCGACCAGGGTGGGGACCTGGCTGATGATGAGGCCGAGCTGGAAGATCAGCAGCGGCAGCACGGTCAGCACCCACAGCGTGACGAAGATCTGCGGCCAGCGCTTGAGGTCGTCCAGCCGCGCGTCGGCGGGCCGCCGCAGCAGGGTCCGGCGCAGGATCGGCCCGATGTACCTGAACAGGTCGGGGATGCCGATCAGGTCGGACATGATGTAGTACCCGTCGAACCGCAGCGTCGGCAGGAGCTGCTGGACCATCTGCAGGTTGACGTACAGGACGGCGACCAGCAGCGGCTCGAACCCCGTCTGCTGGTACGCCAGCGCCAGCCCGACGATGAAGATCGCGTTGAAGTAGACGCCGGCGAGGTCGGTGCGGAGCCGTCCGCCGCGGCCGAGCCGGTACGACTCGTTGATGTCGGTGTAGAACGCCGGCCAGACCAGGTAGATACCGCAGCCCATGACGCCGGGTCTGACGCCGCCGTACCGGCACGCGGTGGCGTGCCCGACCTCGTGGAACGCGACCGACGCGACCCCGAGCCCCATGATCAGCAGGATGCTGACCGGGTTGAGGATCGTCGCGGAGAGCGCGTCCGCCACCGACCCGGTGGTGAGCAGCCAGCCCTCGCCGACCACGAACGCGACGATCATCAGCGCCAGCACCACGGGCCGGAACAGCCAGCTGAACAGGCCGGCGACGAACCAGGTGAACGACTCGGGGAACACCGCGACACGCCATCGCAGCGCCAGGAACGGGTCGGGCTTGGCGGCCGGCGGCGGCGTCCCGTCGCTGTAGGTGGTGACGCCGAGCGGGGCGAGCTTGCGGTCGGCGAGGTAGACGATCTGCTCGCCGGTCAGCCGCGCGCCCGCCTCCTCGCTGACCGCGTCGGCGACCCGGTCGAGGGCCTGCCCGACGTCGGCGTCCGCGAGGTGGCGGTGCTCGCGCAGCGCCTTGACGACGAGGAACAGCAGCGGCGGCAGCCGGACGAGCTGGCCGTTGGGGAGCCGGACGAGCTGGGGCGGCTCGCGGTATCCGGAGTTCTTGAACTCGCCGACGAGTTCGGCCCCGTCGACGAGCGCGGGCAGCGTGAGGGCCGCGGGCGGTTCCGCGCCGTCCACGGCCGGTGTGCTGGGGGCGCCCATCAGTGCTGCTGGACGACGGTGCCCGGGACGCAGGTCAGGGAGGAGTACGGCGCCTGGGCGAACAGGCCAGTCCCGAGGAGGCCGGTGTTGCCGGGGGAGTAGGTCGCCTGGCAGGCGTAGACGATCGTGGTGCTGCCGTCCCCGCCTCCGTCGCCGCCACCGCCGAGCGGCACGGCGGCCGACAGCAGCAGCCGCCCGGGGAGGACCTCGGGGGTGAGCCGGTCGAGGTCCGCGTAGCTGAAGGTATGAGGGTGCGAGTCGCTCATCGGTTCACTTTCGCGTGGTGCGGAAAAGAGGTGGAGCGGAAAGAGGGGGAAGGGCTGGCGGGAGAACGCCAGCCCTTCCCATACGGGCTAGAAGCCCGCAGTCACGCTGTGCCGGATCAGTGACCCGAGACCACCGAGCTGCTCGCGCAGGTGAACGAGGAGGTCGGGTTGTTGGAGCTGAGGCCCAGCGCGCCGACGAGTCCGCCCTGCGGGTTGTTGTTGATGGCCTGGCAGTTCGGCACGACCGCGGTGGTGCCGCCGCCGTGGTGGCCGCCACCGTTGTTGTGGTTGAAGTTGAGGTTGCCGTTGTCGTTTTCGCCGCCACCGACGAGGAGGGTGGACAGCACGGCGCGCTCCGGCAGAACCTCGCCGGCCAGCTTGTCCAGCTCGCTGTAGCTGAAGGACTTCATGTGGTTCCTTTTCTCCCTTGTCACGCCCGGTTCTCAAGGTGGATACCGGATGTCCCTTCCCCCGCCCCAGGTCGAAGCGAGGTAGCTCTACGTATAGCAGATGTCACTCACAGTGGCCAAGTAAGGGGTCCCGCCACGCCCGGCATGCCGGGTCGCACTGCCCCCGTGACACGCCCACCGCATGCGCCCCACGGGCCCCAAAACAGGCGCGAGACGGGCCCTGGCGAGCGAGACCCTGACCCCGCTTTGACGATTCGGACCGGCCGGACGGGTATGCGACCCGGCATGGAATTCGGATACACGCTGCTCTGCGAGCAGACCCCGCCCAAGCAGCTCGTCGCCGACCTGGTCGAGGCGGAGGAGGCGGGCTTCGGCTATTCGGTCATCTCCGACCACTATTTCCCGTGGCTGGAGGACCAGGGCCACTCCGCCTACGCCTGGTCGGTGCTCGGCGCCCTCGCCCAGGCCACCCACCGCATCCCGCTGATGACGTTCGTGACCTGCCCGATCATGCGCTACCACCCGGCGGTGGTGGCGCAGAAGGCCGCCACGATGGGCGTCCTGTCGGACGGCCGTTTCACGCTCGGGCTCGGCGCGGGCGAGAACCTCAACGAGCACGTCGTCGGGCGCGGCTGGCCCTCGGTGGACGTCCGGCACGACATGTTCGAGGAGGCCGTCGAGATCATCAGGGCGCTGTTCGGCGGCGACTACGTCAACTACCGGGGCCGGCACTTCACCGTCGACTCCGCGAAGCTGTACGACCTGCCGGACCGGCCCGTCCCGATCGGGATGGCCGCCTACGGCCCGCGCGCCGGACGGCTCGCGGCCCGCCACGCCGACCTCCTCGTGTCCGATCAGCCGGTCGCCGCCGTCGTCGACCTCTTCCGCAAGGAGGGCGGCGCGGGCAAACCCGTCTATGGGCAGATCCCCGTCGCGTACGGCGACGACTATGACGAGTGCATGCGGCGCGCCCACCGCATCTGGCGATTCTCCGTCCCGGCCTGGAAGGTGATGGCCGAGCTGCCGGGCCCCGTCAATTTCGAGGCGGCCGCGAAGACCGTCCGTCCCGAAGACGTGGCCGAGTCAGTCCCCTGTGGCAACAACGTGGACGACTACGTCCGGGCCGTCCAGCAGTGGGCCGACGCGGGCTTCACCCACATCTCGTTCTGCCAGTCCGGCCCCGACCACCAGAAGGACTTCCGGACCTGGGCGGAGGCCGACCTCCTCCCCGCCCTCCGCGAACGCTTCGGCTGACCCGCCCCAAGCCCGGGAATCGGCATTGTAAAAGTCTGCTGAAAGTTCAGAGCCGGACCCGCCAGAGCTCGCCCAGAACGATCTCGGCACCACCCAGATCGGCCAGCCGCGCCGACAGCGTGGCCTCGGCCAGCCGCCCCGGAAGCGCGTCACTGAACTTCAGCCCGTCCAACGCCCTCACATCAGCCGACGGAAGACACGGGTGCTCACGGCCCTCGTCGCGCGCGGCCTTCCACAGGGAGGCGGTGAGGCCGGCGCGGAGCCGGATGCTGAAGTCGTCCACGCGCTGCCCAGGGTCGGTCAACTCGCTCAGCGTCGCCTTCAAGGTCGCGTTGGTCCGGTGACCGGCCCACGTCCACCAGCGGACATCGTCACCGGACCGGGCGATAACCGTCCCACCGGGGTGGACGGTGTCGATCGCCGCTTCTCGGACGCTGGCGAGCACCCGCTCCGCGCGCCGGGTGAGCCGGACGGGAGGCGTCGCGCCGAGGAGCACCTCGCGGACGGCCCGGGCTAGGGCGAACGACATGCCGTCCAGCGCCGGGACCGTCCAGCGGGCCTTGCCGCCGGCGTCGGCGGGTTCGACGAAGCAGCGGCGGCGTTTCCAGTCGGTCCAGGTGACCCGCCAGGACCGGCCGGCCAGCAGGAGCAGGCGCGGCCCGTCGATCCGCTCGGTCAGCAGCGCGGGATCGGTGCGGCCGATCTCGTCCCGGCCGCTGATCACCGTGAATTCGGGCATGGCGGTGAACGAGCTTGTCAGCTCCATGAAATGCCGGTGGCCGAAGCGTTTCTCGGCTTCCGGCCCGATGAACAGCATGCCGCCGTCGGAGTCGAGGAAGCCGCGCTCGGTCAGATGGCGGACGATCGGTTCGGCGCCGTCACCGAATCGGCCGAGCCAGTCGCGCCACAGGTGGGAGCCGATCCGCCGCTCCTGGAGGCAGAGCGCGAGGAGTTGCTGCGCGACGATGTGCCGGGGCTCGGGAGGCGGGACGACCGGCTCCACCCAGCCCCGGCCCCACAGGAGCAGGAGCCCGGCGGCGTGCAGGAATCCCGGCTCGTCCAGGGCGAGGAAAAGGCAGTTCCGGACGGTCCCCGTGCGCCTTCCAGCACGGCCGAAGCGCTGGAGGAAGGACGCGACGGACGCGGGCGCGTTGATCTGGAGGACGCGGTCCAGGTCGCCGACGTCGATGCCGAGTTCGAGGGTGCTGGTCGACACGATGACGCAGTCGCGGGCCTCCGCGAACGCCTGCTCGGAGCGTCGCCGTTCGTCCGCCGACAGCGACGCGTGGGACAGGAAGGTCGTCACGCCCCGGGCGCGCAGCGCGGCTCCGAGTTCCTCCACGAGCCGCTTCGAGTCGCAGAAGACGAGACGTTTCTCACCGGGATGGAGGGCCGCGATGACCTTGGCGGCGTTGGCG
This sequence comes from Actinomadura sp. 9N215, assembly GCF_044326345.1. Taxonomy (NCBI): domain Bacteria; kingdom Bacillati; phylum Actinomycetota; class Actinomycetes; order Streptosporangiales; family Thermomonosporaceae; genus Actinomadura; species Actinomadura sp. 9N215. The sequence continues at coordinate 82,440 of NZ_JBIRBA010000012.1, forward strand.
ACGGATCCGACGTGGTCGAGTTGCACCTCCCCGGGCGGCGGTCGGCCCGCGGGGTCCGTGAACGCCGGGTGGCTGCTCGGACGGTCTGGAACGTCCACCCCGGGCGCGATGACGTGCGCTGAGCGGCGATAGGAGCCCTGGAGCCAGCTCAGCAGCGACTCCGGATTCCCGACCGTGGCCGACAGCCCGACACGCTGGATCGGGCCGTTCGTCAGCCGCGTCAGCCGTTCCAGGACGGCCAGCAGGTGCCAGCCCCGGTCGTCGCCGGCGAAGGCGTGCACCTCGTCCACCACGACGGCGCGGACGCCGGAGAACCAGCGGCGGTGATCCACCTTTGTGCTCACCAACATGGATTCGAGCGATTCCGGTGTGGTCAGCAGAACTTCGGGAGGCTCGCGCAGCAGGCGTGCGCGCTGTCCGCCGGTGACGTCGCCGTGCCAGATTCCGGTCCGCATTCCAAGCCAGCCGGTGTAGGTCTCCAGGCGTGGCAAAAGATTGTTGAGCAATGCTTTGAGTGGGGCCACGTAAATCAGGGACACCGGACCCCAGGATTCCTGGGCCATTAGCGTCAGCAGCGGGAAGAGGGCGGCCTCCGTCTTGCCGCCCGCCGTCGGCGCGAGCAGGAGTGCGTCGTCGCCGTCCAGCAGCGGCGCGAGCGATTCGTCCTGAAGGGGACGCAGTTTCGTCCAGCCCAGACTGTTGATGATGTGGTGCGCGAGGGACGGGTGGAGCGCGCCCATTCGGCCCGCGGGGCTCATGGCGGGTCGAGCTCGACGTCGTCGGCGTCGGCCGCGCGCTGCCGCCAGGCGTTTCGCTCCACCGGTGACAATTCAGCGGACGAAAGCGTGAGCGAATAATGGCGACGCGGATCGAATTCGTCGAACTGGTCGACGCGATCGAGCACCTGCTCGACGAGTTTGCGCAGGAAGATTCGCGGGGCGATGCCGACCTGCCCGCCCAGTTCACCGGTCACGGCCCGCGCCAGCTCGCCGACATACGCGTCGTCGGCCACCGAGGCGACGCGCGGATGCGCGCCGACGGCGTAGAGGTCGCGGATACGTCCGCCGAGCCGGACGAGTTTCTCCTGGTCGAACCCGGTCAGCCGGATCTGCACCGCGCGGGGGTTGTCGAACCTCGGGTCGCCGAAGTCGGTCGTGAGCCGCTGCGCCAGGGGCGGGAGCCGCTGGACGCCCTGGTTGCCGTCGAAGAACGCCGGAGTGCCGGTGATCATCAGGTAGAGGCCGGGGAAGCGGCCGCCGTCCATCTCGTCCAGGAGCTGGCGGAGCGCGTTGAGTCCCTTCTCCCGGACGTCGCCGCGCACCCGCTGCAGCGTCTCGATCTCGTCCAGGACGACGAGCAGCCCCGGATGCCCGGAATCGCGCAGGACGGCCAGCAGTCCCTGCAGGAACCCCAGGGCGCCGAAGTGGTCGAGGTCGCCCTTGATCCCGGCGGTCCGCTTCGCCGCCGCGGACACGTTCGGCTGCCCGCCGATCCAGGCGATGAGTCCCTCGGCGACGGCGGCGTCGCCGAACAGAGTCGCCCTGCGGTAGGCGCGCAACGCGGCGGCGAACGCGGGCGTCGTCCGGGCGACCGACGCGAGCCGCTTTTCGAGCAGCTCGTCGACGCCTTGCTGGAGCGCGCGGGCGTCGGGCATCCCGTCCGCGTCGGACGGGACCGAGCCCGCGGCGAGGACGTCCTCCTCCAGCGTGTAGAACCAGCCGTCGATGACGTCCCGCAGCGCGCTCGGCCGGTGCGACGACGTGGCGAGCCGCTCCACCAGCCGCCGGTACACCGTCTCCAGCCGGTGCAGCGGCGTCTCGGTCTCGGAGACCTGGATCTCCGTGACGGCGAACCCGCGCCGTTTCGCCCGCTCGGCCAGCCACCGCGCGAAGAACGTCTTGCCGGAGCCGTACTCCCCGCGGACCGCCTTGAACACCGCACCCTTCGCGGCGACCGTGGACAGCTCCTCGTCCAGCGCGTTCTCGAATCGCTCCAGCCCCACGGCGAACAGGTCCAGCCCGGCGTGCGGGACGGTGCCGCGCCGCAGCGCGTCGATCACCTCCCGGCGCCGTGCCGCGCTCACTGCGGTGACGTCCATCAGGCCTCCAGGAACTGGAGCGTGAGCAGCCGGACGTCCAGCTCCACGGTGCGGCCGCCGTCACTCTCGCCGATGACCTGGTAGCCGTCGACGTTGAGGAGCCGCCCCACCGTGGACAGGTAGCCCGCCATCCGGAACGCGGGCTGCCCGACGAGCGCGGCGGCCTGCCCGGTCGGCAGCTTCCCGCCCGCGTCGACGAGCCCGTCGACGAGCGCGGCGACCTCCTCGTCCGGCGGCGCCTTCCGCACGAAACGGCGTTGTGCGGCGAACAGCGCGGACGCCACGATCTGGGTCCCGACCCCGGCCGTGGCCACCGTGGCTTCGGTGACGCTGAAGAGGGCGTCGTCGTCCTGGACGGCGGTCGTCCGGGGCGCGGGCGGCGTCACGGTGGCCGCCGGGAGCGGGTTCCACCAGGGCGGCTCGTGCAGCGAGGCGGTGTCGTATTCGAACCAGCCCTTGGGGGCGGGCACGCCGGGCGGGACGAACACCAGCACGGGTATCACCATTTCGGCGGGCGAGATGCCGCCGTGGTACCCGGCGCGCCGGGGGAGGTAGCGGACGCGCTCGTCCCAAGGCACGGTCACCTCGCCCCCGGTCGCGAGGACGCGCGGTCCGCGCACGGCCAGTTCGCCGTCCCCGGGAGGGCCGGAGCGGTAGCGGGCCGACTCGGCGGTCACCGGCTGCACGCCGTCGCGATGGTCGAGCACGTGCCCGTGGTCGGAGGTGATGACGACGGGGCGGCGCACTCCGGCCGCCTCGGTGAGCAGCGCGGGGAGGTAGTCGATCTGGTCGAGCCGCCAGGCCGGCGCGTTGACCCGGAAGTCGTCCGCGAGGGCGTCGTCGACGGTGTTGAGGACGACGCCGACGACGGTCCCCGCGTCCTCGATGGCGCGGCGCACGTCGTCCGACAGCCGTGCGCCCGGGCCGGTGCCGAGACCCGCCTTGTGGAACAGTTCGCTGCGCCGCCCGCGCCACATCGCCGCGAAGCCGGTCCGCTCCTTGGACTGCCCGCCGGAGGTGAGGGCGCCGCAGAGCAGGCTGGCCCGGGAGAAGACCGTCGTGGACGGGATCGTCGCGAGTGCCGCCTCACGCCCGTCGGCCTCGCGGCCGACCTCCCGCCAGGTCCGGGACGCGGTGATCTCCTCGGCGAGCGCGCACGCGTCGGCGGCGCTCATCCCGTCCACGACGATGATCAGCGGCGCGGCGCGTTCGGCCACGGGACGGGCCGTCCCCGCGAGGAGGGTTTCGGCGAGCAGCAGCCGTCCGGGGTCGGCGGACGCGGCCGTCCACGCGGCGAACCGGTCGGCGAACGCGTGGTCCAGTTCCGCCCGACGGGTCCTGACGGCGTGGAAGAGCCCGGCGTAGGCCGCCCGCGCACGCTGCACGCGGCTCGTGTCGGCGTTGAACACGACCGTCACGGCCCTGTCCACCCAGCCCCAGGAGCGGACGTGCCTGGTGGCGCCCTCGGCGACGGTGGCGGGCGGATCTTCCGGGGCCGCCAGCCAGCGGACGAGCCGGACGGCGCACACCGCCGCCTCGACCTCGTCCGCGCGACCGCCCGGACGGCGGTGTTCGAGCAGCGCGTCCAGCGCCGCCTCCGCCTCGCCCAGCTCCCCGGCGCGCGGCGCGGGCAGGACGGACGCCAGCTCACCCGCGAGCGCGGCCAGCCTGGCGTCCAGGCCCGCGTCGAGGACCTTGCTCGTGCCCGCCAGGTCGCCGACGCGCAGCTCGGCGAGGATCTCCTCGGCGCGGGAGCACGCCAGCCTGGCCTCGGCCGTGTGGCCGTTGTCGTTCCACCGCAGCACGAGCGATTCGGCCGCCTCGGCGAACGCCCGCAGCGACGCCTCGTCCGGGGCCGACCCGCCGAGGAAGCGCTCCTCGGCGCGGACACGGGCCTCGGCGAGTGGTTTCTTCCGTCCGACCGCCGCCGCGTACAGCTCCGCCGCCGCGAGCCCGAACGGCACCGCGTCCTGCACCTGCCCGCCTGCCAGCAGCCGGAACACCACCCTGGCGACCGGACCGACCGATGCCTCCAGCCAGCTCGCCAGACCGGCGCGCTCCTCGGCGGGCAGTGCCGCGAATCGGCCGACGCGCAGCTCGTCGCGGCTCCACTCCAGCAGGGCCGCCGCGTCGAGCCGTTCGTCCTCGTCCTTGCCGAACCGCGCCGCCGTCAGCCGCCGCAGCACCGTTTCGAGCTGGAGGACGGGCGCGTTGACGTGCCTCCAGCCGGTCCCGGGCTGCGCGTCGATGAGCGCCTCGGCAACCCAGCGGTACTCCCGGCCGCTGAGGCGCGGATCGAGCCTTCGCGCGCCGAACGCGTCCGCGACCAGATCCCACCTGTTGATCGTCCGAACCTCGTTGCCGAGCGCGCGCGCGAGCACCGAGTCACCCAGTTCTTCGCTTTCGCACGGGGTCAGAACCACCAGGTACGCCTCGGCGTCCCTCGGTTCGTCCAGTGCCTCGAGGACGGACAGCACAGTCCGGCACGCCCGGACGACCGCCGTGACCTTCTCGTCGCCGTCGACCGTGGCGGTCACCTCGTCCGACGGCTGCCGCCATTCCGGCGCGGCGCGAAGCAGCAGCACGCGCTCCTGCCCGGTGGACGGCCCGAACCGTTCGCGGTGCGCGGCGGCCTTGCGCAGCGCATGCCGCAGCGCCCCCTCCACGACACTCGGATTCGCCTCGGGCACGACGTTCCGTCCGGCGGTCTGCTCGCTCATTCGTCCACGATCCGCCAGGTGATCTCGAACGTGGCCTCGGGGTTCGCGTCCGCGTTCTCGCACAGCTCTTCGGCGACCTTGGCGACCTCGCGCGCCGCGATCCGCCTGGTCACCGTCGGACGGCCGGGTGGCGGCGGCGGTGGCGGCGGCGGCGGATCGATGTCGATGATGAGGTCGACGGCGAGGCTCTCGATCTCCTGGATCAGGGCCTTGAGCGGGACGGTGTATTCGTCGTGGCGTGTCGCGTTGTGCAGACGTTCCAGCAGCGCCGCCGCGCGTTCCTGCTTGGGGCCGGAGCTCGCGGCGAGCGGCGGGAGCTGGTCGAGGATGCGCCACTGGAGGGCCGGGAGGGCGCCGACGAGATCTCGGACGCTCGTCAGCACGGCCCGGTAGACCTCCCCGTCACCGGGCAGTTCGGCGGCGGCCAGCTTCTTGAGCAGCTTCGTCGGGTCCGTCTCCGCCGCCACCCGGTTGAGCAGCGCGGCCGTTGCCTTCGCGGTCACGAGGCGAGGCGAGTCATCGTCCAGCCCGAGGGTGTCACGATTGTCGGTGAAGATCGTGACAAGGGTTTCGCAGGCGCTGACCAGGTCACCAGCCTGACCGCGCACCGCGCTCGCCATGGACTGGACGGCCCGCGCCGTGTTCACCGGCTGTTTCACCACGCTGAAGATCGCCTCGGCCCGGTCGCCGGCGCGCTGGAATTCGTCCTCGCTCGGCAACTCCTGGCGGCGCAGCATCATGTCGGAATGGATCTCGCCGGGTTCCTGCGGGGCGATCTGCCGTTCGCCCCGGAACCAGGAGCGGTTGTCCTGCAGGGCGTAGCACGCGGTGATCAGGTCGACCATGAGCGGCGGAAGCCCCGGTTGTTCGTCCAGAATCCATTTCCGTACATCGCGAACGGTGACCTCTTGAACGGGACGGCCACTCTGCGCGGCCTTACGCCCGAGCAGCATCTTCCAGTCGTCGCGCACCACGAACACTTCGCTCACGGTGGCGATCTGCGCTGGGTGAGCGACGCGCTTGAGCACCGGCAGGTCCGTCCGGGGAACTTCCAGCCGACCGACCCGGTTCTGCACCGCCTCTTCCACGGTCCGCAGCACGGTGGTGACCTCGCTCTTGCGGATCACCTGGCGGCGGCCGGTCGGGTCGAAGTCGGGATGCTTGGGGTAGGCGTGGTCGAGGAGCTGTCCGGCGAGGCGCTGAAGGGCCTCCCCGAACTCGACGCCCGCCGGGGTGCGCAGTTCGAGCCGGGAGTCGAGCGCGATGACCGGGTCTTCGGACCGGGCTCCGAGGTCGGCGTCCTCCGGGCTCGCGAGCCCGTAGGCGCGGCGCAGCGCCGTGCGGAGCTTGTCGCTCATCGCCGCCTGCCGGTTCCGGAACTGGCTGCGCGCGTGCTCGCGGTCGCTTGCGCTGAGAGTGGCGGTCAGCTCGTCCAGCCGGTCGGCGCGTTCCAGCAGGTAGTTGATGCGGATCAGATCGCCCAGCTCCACGAGCCGGGCCCGGGACAGGAATGACGGTACCCACGCGAGCGTCAGCGGCGGGTCAGGTTTCTCCTGAAGTGACTGAAGCCGCCGCCGATCTTCGGCCGGGCCTTTGTCACCCTCGTCGAACGGATAGTCCACCACCATGCGCAGCGCGCCCGGCATCTCAGGCTCGAACTGCTCATCGGGGAGCCGCTCACGGTCCCGTACGTTGCCGAAGACCAGTTCGACGACCCGTTCGGTGCCTTTCCACACGATCGGACGGGATGTGACAAACTCGCCCTTGTCCTGCGCGCCGAACTCTTTCCACAGCATCGCCTTGACGAGGCGCCGCTTGGCGGCGTCGTCATCGACGTTGACGACGCTGCGCAGCAGGCCCGCCGTGTCGACGCGGATCAGCGACACCTCGACCGTCGGGTCGTCCCCGCCGGACACCTGGAACTGGCCGAACTCGCCGGCCAGGTCCCGGAGCGTCTTGCCCACCATCACCCGGTCCTGCCCGGGGAGCATCGTGACGATCGAGCCGTGGTTGAGCGCGGCGAGCCGTCCGGCGGTTAGGGCGCGCAGCGCGGGCACGTTCGGCACCAGTGCCGCGAGCAGCAGCGTCTTGACGACGAGGTCGTCCGCGCGGAACGCGTGCCGGGACGGCAGGTCCGCGACCTGCTCGGGCGTCAGCCCGTGCTTGTCCAGCAGGTAGGGGAGCAGGCGGCCGGTGTAGAAGTCCTTGGCCTGCTGGAACTCGCCGCGCAGTTTGTCGGTGAACGGACGGTCGGCGCCCCGCGCGAGCACGTCGTAGATCGCGCCGATCGGCATGAGCTGCCCCACCGGCAGGACGTCGCGATAGTCGACGAGGAGCTGTTGCATCAGCTTCAGCGCGGTCCGCTGCCGTTGCAGCGCCGACGAGATGTCGACCATCGCGTGCACGAACGCCGGGCTGAACGGGTACGTCGCGCGGAACGCCTCCGCGTCGGACGCGCCGCCCTGCGCGTCCAGCAGCGCCTCCCACACCTCCGACCGGGCGTTGGCGACCCGCTCGAACGCCGTGTCCAGCGCCTTCTCCGCCTCCTCGTTCTTCGGGCGGAGCAGCCGGGCCTTCACCACGGCGGGCAGGTTGCGGTCTTCCAGCTTGATGGTGTCGAACCGGCCGTCCCAGTACTTCAGCGTGTCGAACAGGCTCGCCGTGGTGGCCCCGGCGACGTCCCGCCCGACCAGTTCCCGCAGGTCCCGCTGCCGGGGGACGAAGCTGACGATCGGCGCGGGCCGGTCGTGCTCGGCCGACTCCACCAGCTTCGACACCTTCTGCGCCTCGGCCTGCACCCGCTCGATGTTGCCGATGTAGCCGGACAGCCACAGCACCAGCTCGTCCAGCAGCAGCACGATCGCGTCGTAGCCGAGGACGTTCTTCGCGTGCCTGCTGATCTCGGCCAGCCCGCGGTCGAGCTCGATGAAGGAGTCGGTCCCGCTGACGGCGTCGGCGTACCGCTTGAAGTGCGTCGCGACGAGGTCCCCGACCAGCCGCCTGCGCTCGCCGTCACCGGGCGGCGCGGCGAGGGCCGCGTCGAGCTGCTCGCTCGTCCAGCCGACGGCGTCCCACTCCTGCTCCTCCTCCGTCCCGGTGGACATGCCCGCGACGAACGCCTTGTCGCCCAGCGTCGCCCGCAGCTCCCGCGCATCGGCGAGCAGCCCCTCGTCCCGGTAGACGGCGGGCAGCGGCGCGTCCGGACGCAGCTCCCGCACATGCCGGACGTAGCCGCCCAGCACCGCCGACTCCAGCGACACCGCCTCGATCATGTGGAACGGGACGAGCAGGAACCTGCGGCCCTTCAGCCAATCCCGATGACCCCGGACGACGTCCTTCAGCCCGTCCTTCTGCAGCGCCTCGGGCTCTCCGCGCAGGAGCGCGTGCAGCACGGCCATGAAGTGGCTCTTACCGGACCCGAACGACCCGTCCAGGTACACGGCCCGCGACTGCCGCCCTTCCACGGTCGACTGGATGATGCCGAGGGCCTGGTCGAAGCATCCCTTCAACTGGTCGGTGACCACGTAGTCCCGGACGGTCGAGTCCGCCTCGACGCCCTTGGCCAGCATGAGGACGAAATCCCCGGCGAGCACCCGCTCGGGGATGTCGATCAGGTCCCGAAGCAGCTGAACCGCCATCCTTGCCCCGCTCCCACTCCGACCGCGAAAACCTCGAAACGACCCGTTTCAACGGTGGCAAGGCTATCGGAGCCCCTGGCGCGGGCCACTGGCGCTCGGCGATCTGCACGGGTTTGGCCAGGCTTGAGCGGCCTGGCCGATGATGGTCCCAAAATGGGCCTGTACAACCTCCATTCGATCTTGTTTTGCGTCACTTTGGACCGTGCCTGTCAGTTGCCGATCAGTTGTCCTTTGATGCGGCATCAACCGACAATGTATTGATGTAAGTTCCTTGACATCAAGTCTGTATCCGCATAGGTTTTTTACGTCGATGTCTCTGTCTGTGGATTGGCTGTCATGAATCGATCATGGGAAGCCGATGTCTCGGCGTCGTTCCGCCGGCGTCTTGGGAAATCGGCGCAGGAGCTGGGAAACACCAACGGACGCGACGGATGCCCGGATATCTGGGAACTCGACAACGGCGACGTCGCGGTGATCGGCAGGGACCTCACCCGCGCCTACCTGCCCAGACTTCCGGAGGACGCCGCTGTCGCAGCGGACGAGCGGATCGTGATCATCCCGCGCAGCACCCTCATCGCCGCAAAACACGACATCCCCGATGCCTGATCTCACGCGTCTCGACGATTCACTCGGAGAACGGCTGTCCCTCGAGGAATATCGCCGTGACTTCCGGGCGCGACAATGGACGATCGAGGGCGAGGCGTCCTGGAAGCTCGAACGTTCCCAGCATTTCATCGAGCCAGGCTTCCCGAGCTGGGACGCCTTCGCGCGCGGTGAGTGGAGCACCGCTCTGCGGCTGGCGGAAGACGAACGAGAATGGTTGGAAGATTCCATGGCGGAGGCCGCGCGGAAACGTATCCGCCTCTTCCGGCTGCGGGTGGTGCAGGAGCCGCTCACGCCCTACCTGCAGTGGGAGCTGCACCTGCTCAGGCTGCGGGCCGAGTGCGGGGAGGACATCCGGGTGGCCGACGCCGAGGCGGTCGCGCGGTACGAGCGGTCCGGGCCGCTCCCGGAGCTGGTCACGCTCGGCGCGTCCACGCTGTACCGGGTCTGCTACGACGAGTCCGGCGCGCTGGACGGAGCCGTCCGGTTCTCGGCGCCCGAACTGGTCGCCGACGCCACGGAGCTGACCAGCGAACTGTTCCGCGGTGCCGAGACCATGGAGTCGTTCTTCCGGCGCAGGGTGGCCGACCTGCCACCACCCCGCCGGAACGCGCTCACCGGGTGACCGATGTCCGGGGAGGACGCCCGCGCCGAGTTGTCCGCCGCCACCGTCGGGAACGTCGTCCAGGCGCGGGACATCAGCGGCGGCGTTCATGTCCACCGAGCCCGTGCCGCTCCACTGCCCAGACAGCTACCGGGCGACGTGCACGGTTTCGTCAACAGATCAGCGGAGCTGCGCCTGCTCGACCAGGGGCTCGACGGTGACCACCAAAACCCGATCATGCTGGTCGTCGGCACCGCCGGAGTGGGCAAGACGTCGCTCGTGGTGCATTGGGCGCACGCGCGGCAGGACCGCTTCCCCGATGGCCAGCTGTACGTGAACCTTCGCGGGCACGACCCGGGGGAGCCGGTCACCCCGCTGCGCGTCCTGGAAGGCTTCCTGACCGCGCTCGGCGTCGCCCGGCAGGCGATCCCCGGTGAGGTGGACCAGGGCGCGGCGCTGTACCGGTCGCTGCTCGCCGGGCGCCGGATGCTGATCGTGCTGGACAACGTGGCGACCCCGGCGCAGGTGCGGCCGCTGCTGCCCGGCGCTCCCGGCTGCGCGGTCGTCGCGACCGGTCGCGGGACGCTGCCGGGCCTGGTCGCCAGGGACGGGGCCCGCCGGATCACGCTGCGGCTCCTGCCGGAGCGGGACGCGATCGCGCTGCTGCGCGAGGCCGGCCTCGCGTCCCGCCTGGACGAGCAGGCGCGGTTCGCCGAGCTCGCGCACGTGTGCGCCCGCCTCCCGCTGGCCCTCCGCGTCGCCGCGGAGCGCGTCGTGGCCCGTCCGTGGACACCGCTCGGCGAGCTGATCGCGGAGCTGCGGAGTGAGTCCGGCCTGCTGGATCCGCCCGCACGCGGGGACGAGCCGGACGAGGCGGACGACGCGGACGCCATCCGGGCCGTGTTCACGTGGTCGTACCGAGCCCTGCCGGCGGAGGCGGCGGCCTTGTTCAGGGCCTTGTCTCTGCATCCCGGACCGGAGTTCGGCGCGGGCGCGGCGGCGGCGCTCGCCGGGGCGGGGCGACGCGAGGCGCGGCGCTCGCTGGACGCGCTGACCAGCGCCCATCTGATCGAACCGGGGCCGGGAGGACGCTTCCAGTTCCACGAGTTGCTGCGGAGTTACGCGATGGACAGATCCAGGCGGAAGGACCGGGGGGACGACCGGAACCGGGCGGTGCGGCGGATGCTGACCTGGTACATCTACACGGCCGACGCGGCACAGACCTGGATCAACCCGCAGGAGAGGAATGTCTCCCTGCCACGGGCGGAGGAGGGCGTCGAGCCGCTGGAGTTCGACTCCTACGACGGCGCGGTCCGCTGGTACGAGCGGGAGCGCGCCAACCTGGTCGCGGCGACGCGGAACGCGGCGGACAACGAGCTGCCCGAGCACGCGTGGAAGCTGTCGGTGGTGCTGCGCAACATCTACATGCGGTTCAATCCGTTCGAGGACTGGGTGACGACCAGCCGGATCGGCCTGGAAGCCGCGCGCAGCGCCGGGGACAGGCAGGGCGAGGCGGAACTGCTGGAGAGCCTCGGCATGGCCTACACCCAGTCGCACGAACTGGAGCGCGGTGCGGAGTCGCACACCGCCGCGCTCCTGATCCGCCGCGAGTCCGGTGACCGGGAGGGAGAGGCGCTGTCGCTGAACGCCCTGGGCCTCGTCCATCTGCGGAGCCGACGCCTGCGGGAGGCGCTGGAGATGTTCGAGCGCGGGATGGACGTCTACCGCGCTCTGCACGACGCGCACTGGGAGGCCGTCCTCGCGGCCAACGTCGGAGAGGCCCGCGTCGAGCTGGGCGACCTCGATGGGGCGGAGCCGATGGTCCGGCGCGCCCTAGCACTGTTCAGCGAGCGTGCGGAGCGCGGCGGGGAGGGCAACGCGCTTCGGCTGCTCAGCATGGTGCGGCGGGGCCGCGCCGATGTGCCGGGGGCGCTGGACGCGGCGGGCCGGGCCGTGGAGATCGCCCGGCGGTACGGCAATCCGACCTGGGAGGGGTACTGGCTCCTGGAACTGGCCAGAGCGCAGCGGGCGGCGGGTGACCCGGACAGCGCTCTCCAGGCTTGCCGCCGGGCGATCGAACTTCAGGGACCGATCGGCGACCGGGTGCGGGAGGCCCTCGCCTGGGACGGCGCCGGCGAGGCCGCCCGGGACCTCGCCCTGCTGGAGGAGTCCGAGACGTGCCACCGCCGGGCCGTCGACATCCTCCGCGGCCACGGCGACAACCGCTGGCCGCTGGCACTCGCGCTGGACAACCTGGCCGTCACTCTGACCGCGCGAGACCGCCGCGACGAGGCCCTCGGCTCCTGGTCGGACGCCCTGCACGAACTGTCAGACTTCACCGACCCCGCGGCGACACGAATCCGCCACCGCATCGAGGCCCAGATGCGCTGAACCTAAACGTCCTATCGGTTGCGGCGGCGTGTTCGCGGCGCGATCCGGCGAAGGCGGCCGACGATGACGACGCCGATGCCGCCCAGGATGATGCCCGCAAGAAGTTCCCGATGGCGAACGATCGCGGGATCGCGGTGTGGTTCAGGGTCCGGACGGGGCGGGCCCTGCTCTTCCGCCGCGCGGTATTCGTCGTCCACGATCTGATGGAAGCGGCGCTCCCGCCGGGTGGCGGACGTACTGATTCGATGCTCCCGCGCAACGATCCAGAATCGCCTTCCCCCTTCGCCTTGGAACAGGCCCTTCGCGAGCACGCGCAGGTGGCGCTCGTCCAGCATCTTGAGCTCGAAGGACATCTGCCACTCCGAGAGCATGAGGTTGATGTAGAGGTTCTGACGGTCGATATCGGGGTCGTCGGCGGGGTCGAGATATCCCCAGGCCCGCCGGTACAGCGGATTCTCCAACGCCATTTTCAGCAGGTCGACGTGCAGGGCCCGGCGGCCCTGTTCACGGCTCACCTTGGTGTCGCGCGCCTGAAGGATGAGAGTTGCGGCGATGCCGATGAGCGCGAACGCCGACAACAACGCCGACGCCGCGCCATAGGTCTGACCGATGAAACTCAGTCGCTCCCACGACTTGGCGTCACCGCGGAACAGGTCGAGCGCGGCCGGAGACAGGCCCGCCAGTCCCACTACGAACACGATGAGAAGGATAAGCAGGACGGTGGGGCCGGTGCGCCTGATGCCACCTGTGGCGAGTCGCGTTCGGGGCACGTCTCAGGGTTGCGCGGGTGGCGGAGGGAGCGGGGCTATCTCCCTGGCGAAGTAGGACGTGATGTCCTCGCCCTTGCCCCAGAGCGCGGCCATCTCGGCCCGGCACGCGTCGATGACGGCCCGGTTCGCGATCCGGCGGCCGCCGCTGTGCAGCCCCGCCTCGTCATAGAGCACCTCGTAGAGGACCTTGGTCCCGAGGATGATGACCTCGGGCATCGGCCGGTCGGCCTCACGGTCGCGGATCACGGATGCGTCCAAGACGCGGATCTCCTCACCCGCCTCGGCTCTGACCCGCAACGCCTGTATTTCCCATTGAAGGTAAGGCGTGACAGGGGACTCGACGACCCGGATCCGGCGGAGCACGAAACCCTGTTCTGCGAACCGCTGGCGGAGGGTGTCGCGTCCCTCATCTTTGATCCGCACTGCCTCGCTCCAGTCGCCGCGCGCGAAGGCTCGGTAGCTGGCGTCGCCTGGCTCTTGGAAGGTCTGCCGGCGTTCCAGCTTCCAGAAGAAGTCCTCGATCTCGGCGGAACGCGCCGTGACTTCGGCAACGTACTCAGTCGCGCCGAGCGATGCCGCGGGAAGGAATGGGACCCGATCAAGCATCTGGAATGTCCGACTTCGCGGCGATCACCATGTTTCGCGGCAAGATGACGATTCGTTCGTCCGGCCCGACGCTGACGTCGGACGGAAGCTGATCGCGGTACACCTCGGTGAGGTCACGGCCTATAGCCGCCACGTCCCCGTTGGTTAGCTCCCACAAATCTGGACACGTCGCGCCCTCGTTGGTGTCGCCCAACTCGTGCGGGGACTTGCCCAGCCGGCGTGCGAAACGCGCCGCCGGATCGGCCTCCCACGGCCTCGTCACAGCCGCTCCCATCGTCGTAGTGGTGAACCGCCATCATTGTTACTTGGTAAACAAGCTAGGTCAATAACTAAGCATGTCGACTCGTGCGGCGTTTATTCTTGCCAGCGCAGAAGGTATGGTTTGGGTCATTCCGATGCGGCCAGATCGGGGATCATTCCCTACCTCGTCTTCTACGGCGCCGTGGTTGATGCGGCGGATGATCGAGGCGCTTGAGTTGCGGCCCAGGCATGGCCGCGCTGGAAAATCGACGCGTGGCTGGCCGGGGGGCGCGCGGCGGTCGCTGGTGCGGGCCGGATACTGCGACCGGGCAATGGTCATCGCCGGTGACGGCGAACTCGGGGCACCGGACGCCGCGCCGTACGACCGAGTGATCGTGACGGCGGCGGCGCACACCGTCCCGTACGCGTGGGTGGAGCAGGCCCGCACGGTGGGAAGGACGTGGCGGACGGTGCCGCGCGAGGTCCAGACCGTCCCGGCCGGGATGGACGGAGAACTGGGCGGCACCGTCCCGTAGTCCGGACATGGAAGAGCCCCCGGCCTGATGCTTGGACGGCCGAGGGCTCGTGGGGGGTGCTTTGGTTGGGGGACGTCAGGCCAGGTCGTGAGCGCTGTTCTTGACCTCGCGAGTGAACGCCGACCAGGCCGCAACACTGAAGGTCAGCTTCGGCCCGTCCGCATCCTTGGAGTCCCGCACCCCGACCAAGGGAGAGAGGTTCGCGACTTCAACGCAGTCGCCGCCGTTGTGGTCGCTGTAGCTGCTCTTGCGCCACAGACCTGCTACTTCAACGCAGTCGCCGCCGCTGTGGCCGCTGTGGCTGCTCGCACGCCACTTAGTTCGGAGCACGTTATTCATAGCTCCTCCATCACCTTCCTTATCAGGGCCCTTGACTCCTCAACAGGGAGCGTATAGCCCCGGATCAGGTCCCAGGTTACGACCTTGTGCCTGATTCTGGCAGGTTTCTCGATCAGGAGTCCTTCACCAGCCGACTCGGTGTAGGCGAGGTCTGCTTCGTCGTCGAAACTCAGGATGGTGAAGCTCCCACCGAGTCCGGCGTGGTATCCGGTGTTGTTGGGGATGACTTGAATCATCGTGTTGATTCGCTCGGAGGCGGCGAGCAGGTAATTGAGCTGCTCCCGCATGATGTCGGGGCTTCCCACTGTTCGTCGTAGCACTGACTCGTCCAACACAAGCCAGGCGTGCGGCGGGTTGTCGCGGGTCAGGACGGCTTGCCTGTCCATGCGCTTCGCTGTGAACTCTGTTGCGTTCGCTCCGTCGGTGTTGGTGAGGACGGCTCCCGCGTACTCCTCGGTCTGGAAGAGACCGTTGACGAGCAGTGCGCAGAAGACACGGTAGGACGATGCCTTCTTCTCGTACTCCAAGTACTCCGGGAAGCCGGGCGGGAGGACGAACTGGATCTCGATTTCCTTGGCGAGCTTCCACAGGCGGTGGTAGTGACCGTCCGTCTTGAAGTACGTGTCGAGGTCGTGCGCGCTCTGTTCGGAGACCTTGCGGCCACTCTCCATCGTGCTGATCCATTGCGGCGTGCATCCGAGTGCATCCGCCAGTTCCTTGCCCGTGAGCCCAGCACCGTCACGCATACGGCGGAGCTCGTTTCCGAAGAAGATGCGTGCTCGATTGTCGCCCATTTGGAGCCTCCGGAGGGGTTAACCACGGGGGTGGTGAACGTGATCTTGGCTCAGATTGACCGTCAGTGTGGAACGGTCACTACCGCACTTTAACCCGGACCGCGAGTGTGAATGCAAGCTTTTCGGCGCAACGACACACAACGAGGTTCCCGAGATGCACAAGAGGATGATATCGACCAATTCCACGAGAGTGGGACGAATGCCCCTCATGTCCGGATGGTTCCGCGAGCAGATGGACGACGGAATTACCGCACGCCGCATCGGCTGGCTCAGCGATTACCAACTACTCAACGGGTGCCTGGACCAGGTACAGGCACGGGATGAGGGCGAGCTCTGGCTCCTCTGCGACGCGCAGACGCGCCTGTCCGTGCGGATCGCCCTCGCCGAATCCATGAGGAGGCGGCGGTGAGCACCCCGGAGCATGAACAGGAGCAACAGAAGGAGCAGGAGCCGGAGCGGGGCGAGCAGGGGTCGGCCGTCGAGTCGTACGTCCGGCTGAAGATGCTGGGAATGCACCTCAGGGCCCACGGGTTCACGATCCACCAGGTGGCGGGAGGCTTGGTCGTCCGCAACACGACCTCCACCGCGCGGACCTGCTGCGGTGCCCGAGGAGTCGCCGGCGACACGATCACGTGCCGCCCCCACGAGGACGACGACGGACGCTACTGGTACTTCACGTCCTGGCAGCAGCCCATCGCCGAGACGGAGCGCATCACCGACGCCCTGGTGATGATCAAGGGCTACCTGGGAGCCCCCGCTTGAATCCCACCGACATCGGGACCTGGCAGCAGGACACGGCCGCCTACCTCGCCGAGCTGAGGGCGGAATTCCCCACCTTCGGCATCATCGCCGACCCCGGCCGCCCCATCTGGATGGCGGTCAAGGGCGACGAGATATTCATCAGGGCCAGCGACGGCATCGTCCTCCGCGAGCGCCTCCGGGAGATCACGAGCCGATGAGCCTGGCCGTCCGCCTACTTTTTCTTGCCCTTCTTTGGAGGCCGCCACTTGGCAAGTTCCTCCCGAGACAGCTCCGGGTACCGCTCCACCTGCTGCGAGAGATACCCCTCGTAGGCGACGGCCGGGCTCAACCCAGTCGCCGGGTCAACATCACTGTGCCACTGCTTAACCCAGGGCAACACTTCGTCCAACCCAGCCAGCAACGGCATAAGCCGCTCAAGCTCCCAACCATCCCGAGAAGTCCGCTCCTCGATGAGCGTCACAAGCGCATGCGCCTGCTCAGCGTGATCCCACCCGGCCCACCCGAGCAGCAACGTCTTGTCCCCATCCGGACTGGCCCCGGGATACGAGATGAACCTCTCCTTGGGCACATCCAACTTCCCCCGATTCCGCCAGTACGAGTTCTTCACGAAGTCCGCACTCGTGTACTTCGGCGGAACCTTGATGTCGAGCCGCTCCTCGTTCTCGTCCTCTTCCCGCTGCAACCGCCAGGTCTCTTCCCACTGCGCCCGCTTCCGCAACCCAGCATCCTTGTACCGAAGCGCCGGAATGAACGGCACATGCTCCGCATCCAGAATCTCGGTAAGCACGTCGATCAGCTCGACCTCCTCACCCGCATACAACCGAGCCACCGACACAAAATCGGCATCGTCCTGAAGCCGATCAGCCAACCGCCCGACCGTCACCATCCTCGGCCGCTCCTGACCGGCCTCATCCGGAGCGAACCACAGCTCCCGATCCTCACACCGATCCAGCAACCACCCCCGAAGCGCGTCCTTCTCCTTCTTCTCCCAAGGCTCCGACGCCCACCGCCGCTTGTACTCCGGCCGCTCGATCAGCCCAATGGTCTGCGAAAGCTTCTCGATCGTCTCGATCCGCTTCTCCACCACCCGCCGATACTCCTCCGGCCAGTGCCCCGGAACCTCCGTGATCGGCGTAGACCCATGCCGCGCAAACCACTGCGTCTCGACCTCACCGGCCGCCATCTTCCGCGCCAGCACAATCTCGAACGCCCGCTCACCCAGCTTCACCCCAGGCACCGCCCCCGGCTCAGCAACCAGCTCCGCCGCCTCCTCCTCAGCCAGGAGCCCATAGAGCCGATAGACCTTCCAGTCCAACTCTTCCTGGAGTGCAATCATTTGCTGCCGGATGGAATCTTGGGTTGAATTAGCTCGTGTGAGTTTCCATGCGGTGGGCAGTTCCGACATGACAACAATTGCCGGATCGCGGTCCGTGGCATCGTCTGCTAGACTATCTAGTTCCCTAGACAGGGAAAGTGGCATTTCATCGGGTAGTGGGAATTCTTTGAGTTTTGTTGCGGTGAACTCGTAGAAGCGCTCCCATTCTTGTGACTTGAAGCCTTCGTTTACTCCCTGGGCACCTTTATTGTGGCTGACCTGCTTGAGCCAGAAGCATGCTGTCGAGCTGTTTAGAGTGCCAAGTAGCTCAAGATGCAACTCTTCGGTTGCCTGATCGTTCAGCTTAATGACAGGCGCGGTGCGAATAAAGGCTCGATCATCTCTGCGAAGTGAAAAATGAGGATGCGTCGACACGAAGGGGAAAGAGATCAGAAGCTTGGCTCCACTGCGGTCGGCGGAGAAGCTTGAATACTCAAACCACTCAAGACCTTGTTCTTCTTGAGTTCCTGAGAGGGCCTTTCTGGCGCCTAGCGGTGCCTGGTTTGGCCACAGAATCTTGTACTCGTTGTGCGTTATTTCAGCTCTGAAGGTAGTTGGGTTGTATGGAAATATTGATTCGATGCCGCCGTTAAACGACCAGTCGCGAACTGCCTGGCCTTCAGTTAGTACCCGGCTGTGAGCCTCGCTTACGCCCAGTCGCCAGAGGGGTCCTGAGCCGAGGATAAAGGCGTCATCCTCTCTGGTCACGAGATTGAAGCCTACACTGTCTGTAATTGTACGAAGGGTTGCACTGGAGGCGCTCTCGAGTTTCTTCTTCAGGAGGCTGGCGCCACCGCCGGTCAGACTCCAGGGGTACCTACTAAGATCTTCCCGGCTCAAATCAGTGACAGTTACCCATTCATCATCAGTGCCCGGGCGGTTGATCGTATCGACGATCGCCCGCCAAACATGACCCAGGGCGGGGTCAACGGGCTGTGTGGGCTCCCCGCGAATCCCGAGAGCGGCGCGGATCGGCTCGGCACGCGGATATGCGCGGCGGCCGATGAGGATGACTGTGGGGGTGCCGTGGCCGGGGATGTAGGCGCCGGAAGTGTCGATGACGTGGGTGAGCCTGATGGTCGGGAAGAATTCCTCGATGAGCTTCTTGCCGAACTCGCGCTTCATGAAGGAGTTGGCGGTGATCTGGCCGACGTAGCCTGCGCCTCGGCGGTCCTGTCCGGCTCGGATGGCGAGTTGGAAGAAGCGTTCGGCGAAGGGCACGGAGAGCGCGTACGAGCCGGAGCAGCTCTTGTAGTAGCGGTAGTTTTTGTTCTCCGTCTTGTCCTTGACGGTGATGTAGGGCGGGTTGCCGACTACGACGTGGTAGCTGCCGACGCCGAGCAGGTCCACGGTCTTGATGTAGTCGCCGACGTCTTCCGTCGCGTAGGTGAAGACGGGTTCGGGCTCGGCGAGTTCGCCGTTTTCGGTGAATTCCCAGCGGCCCTGGTCGAGTTCGGGGCCGCCTCGGCCGTGGATGAGGGAGTCGCCGACGGCGATGTTGAGGGCGAAGTCCGGGGTGTCCTTCAGGCGCTTGATGTCGCCTGCTTGCATGGCGGCGATCAGGAGGCGGAAGCGGGCGATGGCGACCGCGAAGGGGTTCTTGTCGACGCCGTGTACTGAGTAGAGCGTGCGGGTGACGAGGTCCCATTTGTCGGCGGCGGGGGCTTGGGCCTGCCAGCGTTCGAGGATGTGGTGGAAGGCACCGAGGAGGAAGTGGC
This sequence comes from Actinomadura sp. 9N215, assembly GCF_044326345.1. Taxonomy (NCBI): domain Bacteria; kingdom Bacillati; phylum Actinomycetota; class Actinomycetes; order Streptosporangiales; family Thermomonosporaceae; genus Actinomadura; species Actinomadura sp. 9N215. The sequence continues at coordinate 101,634 of NZ_JBIRBA010000012.1, forward strand.
CGGAGCCGCAGGTCGGGTCGATGACTCGGAGGCCGCGGGGGAGGGCGAGTTCTTCGGGGCAGGCTTCCGGGGGTTCGGGGTCGAGTCCGAACTCGTTGAGGGCCTCGTCCAGGGTGAGGCCGAGGATGAACTCTTCGACGAATTCGGGGGTCTGGAGCAGGGCGTATTTCTTCTTCGCGTGCTCGGAGAGGTCCTGGTAGAGGTTGCCGAGGAAGCGGGTGTTCCAGGACGGGTCGGTGAAGTCGTGAACGGGCACGGTCGCCGCGTCCGTCTCGTCCTCCGGCTGGGCCGGGCGGGAGTGGCGCCAGAAGTCGATGAGGGCTTTCGCTCCCTCAAGGGACGGCGTGATCCGCCACATGGGGTTGTGGTCGCGTTCGAAGAGCCGGGCGGCGACCGGGGACGCCTTGGCCATCGTGGCGAGGCCCTCTTCGATCCATTCGCGGTCGGTCTTGCTGGCATTGTCCGGCTGCTCGAAATAGAGCTGCTGCCGTTCCCTGGCGAGGTCCAAGCGTTCGCCGCGGCCGGAGAGGAACACGTCGTCGATGAGGTGGTTGTCCTCGCAGAAGCGCAGGAACACCGTGTTCAGCACCCAGGCGACGGCGGATTGGGTGATCTGGTCCTCAAGCCAGGACGGGTACTGGGCGGCTGTGCGGTTGCGGCGGACGGCCGTGGTCCACTCCAGGTGGAGCGGTCCGGCGAATTCGGGTTCTGCGGCGCGTTCGCGTAGATCGTTCTCCAGCGCCCTGACCCGCGGTTTCAAGTCGTTGAGCAGGGCGTCCGGGTCGATCATGAAGCGCTCCTCGTGTCTTGCAACGCGAACCCGCCGGGGACGGCGAGCTGCTCATTCTCACCCATGGCGCGGACGACCGTGTGGTCCAGTGCGGCTTCCGCGTTGGGGTCGGGCATCGGGCAGAACACCCACAGGCCGTGCGGTCCCTCGTCCGGGGTGAGCGCGGCTAGCTTGAGGCGGGTCAGCAGTTCCATGCCGCCCTTGTAGCGGGCGAGCGGGGTGGCGTCGTGGAGCAGCACTGTCCCGGGGGCGTTCCGTATTTCGTCCTGTATGCGGTCCCAGACTTCCGCGACGAGCTTCTCGAAGCCCGCGCGGGCGGTGGGGGACGCGTCGGGGGAGTCCGCGGCGAGCACCGTCTCCCAGCGGGGCCTGCCGCGTTCGGTGACGATGGCGCGGAGTGTGGTGAGGAATGTCCGGGCGACGTTGACCGGGGTGATTTCCGGCATGGTGGTCAGGACGCCGAGGACGGACGTCGACTCGTCCATCCATGCCTTGACGGCGAGGAAACCGCCCTCCTCGGCGGCTCCGGCGAGTCGCGCCCAGGTCTCCGCGCTCGGCGACGCCGTGGCGAGCCTCGTCGTGCGGCCGGGCCTGCCGCGCCCGCTCAGCGGGGTGAGCATGGTGCGGCTCGGCACGACGTAGCGGTTCTCGCCGTCCGGGCCGGGTGTCACGTTGACGGTGATGTTCAGCTCGCGGCGCAGGACGGTGCGGAGCTCGTCCGGGTCGGGGAGGTGCGCGATCTCGGGGAAGCGGGCGAGGACGCGGTCGCGCAGCTGGTGGGGCAGGAGGCCGGGCGGGCCCAGGTAGCTGGCCGCCTGGGCGAGCTGGAGCGCCTTGCGCGGCGCGAGGTCGCGCGGATACAGCTCCAGCCTCGCGGTCATCGCGGCGTTGCGGGACGCGTCCGCGGCGAGCGACACCAGGTCCAGGTCCGACAGGGGCGGCATGCCCTCGGGGCGCGGGACGCTGTTCAGCGCGTCCAGCACCTGTGCCGTTCCGGGGAGGGGCGCGGAGTCGGGCAGGTCGACGATGCCGTCGGCGTGGCGCCCGAGTTCGGCGGCGTAGTCGAGCAGTTCCTCCTCGGTGGGGGCGGACGGGTCGTCCTCCGCGACGGAGGCGACCAGGACGCGGTCGCCGGCGCGGCGGCGGGCGAGGCGCGGATTGTCCAGATGCTCTTCGGTCTCGACGGCGGCGCGGAGGCACGCGCTGGCGAGGGCGCGGCGGGCGGCGGGGTCGTCCAGCTCGGAGCCGCGCTCGGCGAGGAGGGCGGCGGCGAGGCGGTGGGCCTCCATCACGCGGCCGTGCGCTTGCAGGACGTCCAGCAGCGTGGCCCGAAGCGCGGTGACGGCCGGGACGCTCTTCGCCCAGCGGTTGCGGGCGTTGCCGAGCAGGCGGTTGACGTGCGGCTGGCTGAGGTCCAGTTCCTTCGCGACCGCGGCCTGTGACGACCACTGCGGGACGGGCGCGGGCTCGCCGTCGTCCGGGAGCCCGAGGACGGCCCGGATGACGCGGATCTCGGTGCCGTTGCGTCCCACGTCCTTGGGGACTAGCTGCTCGGCGACCTCGTCCAGGCCCAGCGTCCGCGGGTCCGCGGCGGCGGGGCGCCCGGCGTCCCCGGCCTTCTCGGCGATCGCGAGCTGCTGCCGCCACTCGCGGGCCCGCTTCACCAGCTCGTTGCGCGGTCCGAGGCCCACGCCGCGCAACCGCTGGATCCGCGCCGAAGGGACCTTGCTCAGCTCCCCGACCGTCGACACCTCAAGCTGCTGCAACGCGATGGACAGCGCGCGGGACGTGAGGCCCGCGGCGACGAGCGGGGTGTCCGCCGTGACCGCCGTCGCGGCCTGCTCGCGAGCCGACTTCGGGTCGTCCGACTGGGTGTGGACGGTCCGCGGGGTGGTCGGGGGCAGGGTCTCGTCCAGGCCCTGGAACACGTCCAGCCAGGCGAACTCCATCTCGCGCAGCGACGCGTGGCGGTGCGCGACGTCGCGGTGCAGCGCCTTGCGGAAGAACGCGACGAGACGTTCGCGGAGCAGCGGGTCGAAACTGTCCTCGGCGAGCTGGGGAACCTCCTCGGTGGTGTCCAGGAGGTTCGGGGCGGCGACGCCGTCCCCCCACGACGGAAGCTCGGTGCCGGCCATCTCGTGGAGCGTCACCGCCATCGCGTACCGTTCGGCCGCGTCGTCGTACTCGGGGCGGCGTTCGGTGCCGAGGAACGGGTCCAGGTACGGGGGCGTGCCGACGCCGGTGTCGCGGGCGGCGGCGTTCGCGAGGGAGAAGTCGAACAGGACCAGGCGGCGTCCCTTCTTCGGCAGCTCCCTGATGGCCAGGTTGTCGGGCTTGATGTCGCGGTGCCAGACGCCTTCCTCTTCCAGGTAGGCGACCGCTCGGAACAGATGGGTGCCGAGGTTCTGCAGGTCGTCGATCGTCAACCGGCCCTGGCTGCGGAGGAACTGCGACAGCGTCTGCCGTCCCGCCTGCTCCAGGACGAGCACGTGCCGCTCGCCGATCTTGATCGGGCCGTTGATCCAGCGGACGATGTGTCCGCCCCCGAGGCGGCTGAGCTGCGCGGCCTCGTGCTCCAGGCGTTCGCGGCTCGCCTCGTTCAACGCGACTTTGAGTACCTGCTCGTGGCCGTCCCGCTCGACCAGCAGCGCCTTCGCCGTCGAGCCCTTGCCGAGGATCCGGACGACCTCCCAGCCCTGGACGACCGTGCCCTTCACCGCCTCCAGCAGGTCGGGCTCGTCCGACTCGTCCGGCGCGGTGATCTCCTCCTCGACCTGCTCCAGCCAGTCGAGGAACTCCCGGACCGTCTCGTGCCGGTCCACCGGTTGGACGGCGGTGGCGCCGCCGACGAGGCCGTCCATCGTCGGGGTGACGGCGTCCGACACGGCCGACGGGACGAGCGACTGCCGATCCGACAGGCGGGCCTGGAGGGACGCCCGGTCCCGGGCCGGAGGCTGCGCCGTGAGGATCAGGTAGGTCAGCGCGCCCAGCCCGAACATGTCGAGCGGCGTGCCCTGCGCGTCGCCGTTGCCGAACTCGGGCGCGAGGTAGGGGCCGGACGCCGCTTCGAGATGCGCGGCGAGCGACGGGCCGCCGCTTGAGCCGGAGAGGGTGCTCCGGGCGGCCAGGGCGGTGGGCCGTCCTGATGAGCCCGAGTTCGGGCGCGCCGACACCTGCCAGTCGCAGATGCGGAGGCGCGGATAGTGGCCGTCCATTTCGACGTAGACGCTGCGGGCCGCCAGTGCCCGGTGGAACAGGTGCCGCCGGTGCGCGTGGTCGAGGGCCTCGGCGAGCTGCCTGACCATCTCGACGCGTGTCTCGATGGGGACGTCCGCGCCGCGTTCGGCGATGAAATGGTCGAGGCGCGTCCAGCCGGCGCCGTGCCGGAAGATGACCGCCGGGCCCGCCTCGTGCTCGTCGCTGAACTGCTCCGCCTGGACGATCCCCTCATGGGAGATGCCCTGCAACGCGAGGTATTCGCGGCGGGCGGCGCGGCGCGTCGACTCCCGCTCCTCCCGGTCGGCGCGCAGCTCCGACAGGTAGATGCGGATGCGGCGCGGCTGGTCGTCCGGGAGCGCCGTGTTCTCGGCGAGATAGTCCTCCCAGGTGGGGCCCGCGTCGAAGTACTGCGGCGCCAGCTCGAACGGGCCGATCTTGCGGTGCTTGCGCAGCCCCGAGATCCCGACCTTGGTGAGGAGCTTGTGGAGCTGCCTGGACAGCGCGGGCTCGACGATGTCGCGGCGGCTGCGGGGCGGGCCGCCGAGCAGGCCCGTCCAGATGCCGGGGAGGCCGGTGTCGGTTTCCAGGCCGTCGCGTCCGTAGGCGTTCAGCTTCTGGGAGTCGTCGAACAGGCAGCGCAGGTCGGGCGCCGACAGGAACACGGCGGGGCGGATGAACGGGATGCGGAGGTTCCGCATGCCGGGGAGCTGGTCGCGGGCCCATTCGAGCTGCTGGCGGAGCTGCTTGCACTTCAGGTCGGTGGCGAACAGGGGGTTCTCGAAGGAGCGGGTGCGGTCGTCGCCGTGGAAGATCCACGTGCTGCCGCTGTTGACGGCCCGTCCCGGATGGCTCTTGATCTCCACCAGGAACAGCCCTGCGCGGGTCGCGATCAGCAGGTCCACCTGCGGGACGTGCCCCGACTGCGCCGCGAACGAGAACGTCTGCCACGCCCGGTACGGCTCCGTCCCGGGCATCTGCGCCCGGACGTGCTGGAGGGCCTCCTCTTCCCAGGTGAAGTCGGACCGTGGCCCCCACCACCGGTTGGACACCCCGCGCCACCTCTTCACCAACGTCCCGGCACTGACCCCGTGCCGGACAGCATACGACCGCCTGGGCGCTTGAAGCGCCCCAAAAGTCTGCACTGACCCGTTCTGACTCGGTACCGTTCGGGCTATGGCACTGGACAGCCGTCCGCTGGGGAAAATGCTCGACGACGTCGCCGCCGGCCACATCCAGCTACCCGATTTCCAACGGGAGTGGAAGTGGGACGACGAGCACATCATTTCCATCCTGGCGACCGTGACGATGGACTATCCGATGGGTGTCGTCATGACTCTCGCCACGGGCGGGCCAGGGGGGAAGTTCAAGACCCGTCCCTTGCAGGGAGTTCAGCCCGCGGACGGCGTCAAGCCGGAGCAGTTGCTGCTGGACGGGCAGCAGCGCATGACCGCGCTTTACCAGGCGCTCAAGGCGGGACGCCCGGTGGACACGGTCGACCAGCGGGACGACCCGAAGAACCTCTGGTACTACATCCACATCGAGACGGCGATCGACCCCAAGGCCGATCGGGAATCGGCGATCCGGTCCCTTCCCGAAGACAAGATCATAAAGCCGCTGGGCCGGCGGGCCGGGCTTGATCTGTCCACAACCGGCCTCGAATACGAGAAGGGCTACTTCCCGCTCTGGTACGTCTTCGACAGCTCGCAGATCGAGCAATGGCAATGGGGTTATACCGAGGGCGACCCGGAACGGCGAGCGGCCTGGATCGAATTCCGCGTGGCGGTGCTGGAGAAGGTGCAGGGCTACTCCGTGCCGCTCATCAGGCTGGAGAAGGACACGCCGCGCGACGCCGTCTGCACGGTCTTCGAGAAGGTGAACACGAAGGGCGTCCAGCTCACGGTGTTCGAGCTGCTCACGGCCACCTTCGCGGGCGACGAGGAGTACACCGGGGAGCATGGCGAGTTCCATCTGCCCGACCACTGGAAGGCCACCCGGGACGAGCTGACCGCCGCCTATCCGGTGCTGGGCGGTCTCCAGAACACCGACTTCCTCCAGGCCGTGTGCCTCGCGTCCACTTACAACAAGCGGAACGTGCCGACCAGTTGCAAGCGGCGCGACCTGCTCGACCTGGAGCTCGCGGACTACCTGGAGTGGGCCCCGAAGATCGCCGACGCGCTGCACTGGGCGGGCGAGTTCCTCACCGACCAATGCGTCTTCCGCGCCGAAGACCTGCCCTACCGGACGCAACTCCCGCCGCTCGCCGCGATCCGGACCGTCCTCGGGCGCGCGACCGATGAGCCGGAGGCGCGCGAGAAGCTCGCCAAGTGGTACTGGTGCGGGGTGTTCGGCGAGCAGTACGGCGGGACGGCCGACAGCCGATTCCCGCGGGACGTCGAGCAGGTCGTGCCATGGCTGGACGGCGGCCGCGAGCCGGAGTCGATCCAGGAGGCCAACTTCGTCCGGCAGCGGCTGCTCACCATGAACAGCCGCAACAGCGCCGCCTACAAGGGCGTCTTCGCGCTGCTGCTCCAAGGGGAGTGCATCGACTGGTACTACACCGACAAGCCGATCACCGGCGACCAGGTCGCGGACGGCACCGTCGACATCCACCGGATCTTCCCCGCCGCCTGGTGCGACAAGCACGGAATCGACGCACAGCGTCGCGACAGCGTGGTGAACAAGACGCTGCTCTCCGGCCGCGCGGCCAAGACGCTCGGGAAGAACGCGCCCCGCATGGGCCTGGAGATGCTGGAGCGGGAGACGGGCATCCGGCCCAACTGGCTGGACGACGCGCTGATTTCCCATTTCGTCCAGCCCGAGTACGTGCGCTTCTCCGAGTTCGACGCCTTCTTCGGGAACCGGATGCAAGAACTGGTCCAGCTGATCAAACGCGCCATGGGACGGGACGTGACGGCGTGATCGGCGCCGCGTCGGAATTCCTGAAGGACGCCGTCAAGCGCTGCCAGGCGTCCGCACCGGTGGAGATCGGCGTCCGCGAACTGCTCGGTCACTGGGGGTACGCCGTCCGCAGCGACGCCGTGGTCGAAGAGATCACGTCCGACCTGGCCTCGCACGGGCTCTCCACCGTCCCGGACCTTGGGGACGCCGGGCGGACGGTCGAACTCGTGCCGGCGCCGGAGACCGCCGAACCGGAGCACCCGACGACCGTGACCGAGGCGGACGACGAGGCGCCCGTCCGGGTGTCGCTGCGGGTGCGGGAGCTGCCGAGCGCGACCCGCGGCGTCACGTCCGTGCATATCGACGATGCGTTGGCGCAGGCCGAGACCATGATGCTGAGCGACGACTTCTCCCAGCTCGCCGTCCTCCAGGACGACCGGCTGCGCGGCGCCATCACCTGGGACTCCATTCGTCTCGCGAAGGCGCGCGGCCGGAGCGACCTCAGGTCCGCACTCGATCCGCTCCCCGAGGTGCTGAAATGCGATGACGATCTGCTCAAGCAGGCGTCGCGGATCTGGGCCGGCGGATTCGCGTTCGTGGAGGACGAGGACCGGCAGCTGGTCGGCATCGTCACGCTCGCCGACCTCGCCGAGCAGTTCGTCGGCCTGGCTAACCCGTTCGTGCTGCTCAGCGAGATCGAGCAGCGGCTGAGGCGGCTGGTCCGGAAGATCTGCACGCTGGACGAGATGCGGAAGAAGGCCCGCTATCCGCACAAGACCGACGGCGCCGACGACCTGATGTTCGGCGACTACAAGAAGATCTTTGAGGACACGGCGCTCTTCCAGCGCTGCGGGTGGGCGGACATCGACCATCAGGTCTTCGTCGACAAGCTCGACCGCGTCCGCGTGATCCGCAACGACGTCATGCATTTCAGCCCGGAGGGCGTCCGCGACGAGCACACCCGGGCCCTGAACGCCTTCATCAAGTTCATCAAGGGCCTGGACGGCGCTCCATGACGACGCTGCCCCGGCGCTCCTGCTGCCGGACCTCGCCGGGGCGATAACTGTGTGTTGCTGATCGACTACCTGTTGGGGTGGTTGGGAAGGGTTCTTCGCGGTTCTGGTTCGAGGCGCGGAGGCGATGGGATGAGCGAGATCTCGGCACTGCCCAGCACGACGATCCGTCCCGGCGACAAGCGGTTTCCGGCGGTGAGCCGCGGGTTCAACCAGCGGTGGATCGCCGAGCCGGAGTACGTACGGCTGGTGCGGACGCCCCAGGAGGTGGCGGCGGCGCTCGCCGACGCGGTGCGCCAGCCCCCGCAGGACCCGGAGCGGACGCGGATCACGGTGAAGGCCGGCGGGCACTGCTACGAGAACTTCGTCTGCGGCGAGGACGTGCGGGTGATCCTGGACGTGAGCCCGATGTACGGCATGTACTACGACGACGCCATTCAGGCCTACTGCGTCCAGGCCGGGGCGACGAACTGGCACGTCTACAGCCATCTGTATCCGGCGAGCGGAAAGGCGCTGCCCGGCGGGTCGTGCTATTCGGTCGGGCTCGGCGGGCACATTCCGGCGGGCGGGTTCGGGCTTCTGTCACGGCAGCACGGGCTCACCGTCGACTATCTGTACGCGGTCGAAGTGGCAGTGGTGAAGGCCGACAAGACCGTGAGGCTGGTCGTCGCCAAGCGGGACGACAAAGAGACCCGGCTGCGTGAATTGCTTTGGGCGCACACAGGGGGCGGCGGGGGGAACTTCGGGGTGGTCACCCGGTTCTGGTTCCGCGGCCTGCCCGAGCCACCGACGCGGGTGCTCCTCACCGCGATGGCCTGGGACTGGAAAGACTTCACCAAGGACGAGTTCGCCACGCTGGTGACCGCGTTCGGCGAGTACTTCCGTGACCATCAGGACGCTTCCACGGCGGCCGGGAAACTGTTCGCGATGCTCAAGCTCAACCACGTCAGCAACGGCCAGATCGGGATGCTGGCGCAGGTGGACGTGGACGACCCCGACGGCCAGCAGGCCATGACCGATTTCATCGCCGCCGTCGACGGACGGATCGGCCCCGCCGCGACGCCGATGAGGACGGCGATGGGCGAGCATTTCGTCCACCTGGACATTCCGCGGGTGATGCCGTGGCTGACGGCGACGCAGGCGCTGAACGCGAGCGGGGAGAACCGCTGCGGGAAATACAAGTCGGCCTACCTGCGGAGACCGTTCACCGGGCGGCAGATCGACGCGATGTGGGCGTACCTCGGCAACGAGAAGTACACCGACTACGTCAACAAGCAGGCGCTGATCCAGGTCGACTCGTACGGCAGCGCCGTCAACAGCCCCCTGCACGATACGGCGGCGCGGCAGCGCGACTCCATTCTCAAGACGCAATACCAGGTCTACTGGACGAAAGGGGACGTCAACGAGGACACGCACATCGCGTGGATCCGCGACACCTACAAGGCCACGTTCGCGAACACTGGGGGAGTGCCCGTCGCGGGCGGCGACATCACGGACGGCTGCTACATCGGATACCCGGACGTCGACCTGAACGACGAGCGGTGGAACCAGTCGGGGCAGTCGTGGGAGACGCTCTACTACAAGGATTCCTACGCGAGACTTCAGGACGTCAAAAGCGACTGGGATCCGCTGAACGTGTTCCGGCACGCGCAGTCGATCCGTCCGGAAGAACCCAGAGAATGACAGAGAATCGCCATAACGGGAACCGCGTCGGCCCGCCGTGCCTCCGCTCGCCGTCATGATCGGCCCCGCAGCCGCTCGGCCATGCCCGCCGACGCCTTCGGTGCCCGCACGTGCTGACCCGCGTAATCGCCGAATCGCGAGCGCCGACCCCCCGCGCCCTGTGACGATGGGACGTATGACAGGAAGTGATGGTGCGGCTCTCGCTGGTGACCTGCCCCCTTCACTGTCGGCCGCGTCGTCGTCGGCGTGGCTCGGCGAGGTGCGGGCGCAGCGGACCCATCCGCTCGTGCTCTGGTACGGGCCGACGTACGGCGTGATGGAACGCGTCGCCGCCGGCTGGATGATGTCCGGGATGGAGCGGATGACGCCGCAGGACGCCCGCGACTCCCTCGCCTGGTGGTTCCGCAACATGGCCCGGACGTCCGCCGTCTCCGCCGCCGACCGCGAGCAGTACCGGGACGGGGCGGCGCTCCTCGAACTCGGCCGTCCCAACGAGGTGACCGTCGCCGGGCGCTCGTTCCGCATCGTCCGCGCCGACCGGTTCTGCCGCTTCGGGGTGGACGGCCCGGAGCCGCCGCGCCCCACCGACCCCGACGACCTGCCCGAGCCCCGCACGCGGCGCGACGCCGGCCGGTTCGACCACGGGCTGCTGCCTCCCGCGCACGCGCCCGGGTCGTCCGAACTGCTCGGCGAACGGTGGGAGAAGGTCCCCGAGGGGCCGGTCGTCCCGGCCGAGGTCACCCGCGACGCCCGCCGCGCGCTCACCACCCACCCCCGCGTCGCCCGGCTCGCCGTCCGGTTCGCCGCCGCCGAGAAGGAGAGCGGGACGTGGCCGCCGCACGGCCCGTTCCTGCACAGCCCCGCCAACGTCCGCGACCACCTGGCCACCTACTTCGACACGATCGTGCCGATGATGCTGCCGTCGTCGCCGGACGTCCTCGCCGAGTACCGCGCCGCCGCCGGCCTGCTCCGCGACGGGACGCGGCGCGCCGAGCTGACCGTGCTCGGACGCCGCTTCCGCGTGATCCGCTTCGAGTACGTCGTCCGCGTCGGCCCGGACGGCCCCGAGCGGCCGCGCCCGTCCGACTACGACCCCGAAGAGCCCTTCACCCCCGACGCCGAGGAAGCGCACGGCCTCGGCTTCATCGACGACGAATAGCGGAACCGCGGCTGTCGGGGGCGGCGGGTAGCGTGACGCCGGTGAAGGGATTCGCGCGCCGGGAGTTCCAGCTCGTGCTGCTCCGCCGGATGGCCGACTACCAGCCGGGCCTCGTCGAGGACGCGATGCGCGCGCTGGACGCGTCCCGCACCGAGATGCGGGAGGTCAACGCCCGCTGGCAGCGCATCCTCCGGTCGCGGACGTTCCCGCGCGGGCGGCGCCGCTACGAGACCGTCCTCGGCCCGCCCACCTCCGTCGAGCAGCGCCGGATCGGCGACGTGACCTGCGAGATCGCCTGGTGGACGCCGCTGCCGCTGTGGCCGGGCCTGCGCTTCGAGATCATGATGGCCCCGGACGGATCGGTCGCGCACGAATGGCTCGTCCGCGACGACGGCGTCCCCGTGCCGCGCCTCGACACCGTCGACGACCTCGTCCCCTGGACCTGCGTCGTCGGCGACCTCAACGCCCGCTTCGGAACCGTCGCCCACCAGGACGGCGACGCCCCGAGCCGCTGGCACGCCACCCTGACCACCCCCGACGGCACGTTCGCGGCCCACTTCGTCTGGGGCCTCCTCCAAGCCGTCGACAGCGTCTGACGTGCTACTTCACGACACGCCTGAGGCGCCGAGCCGCCTCGCCCCGTCAGGCCAGACCACGTGCACGGCCAGGTCACGCCTCCGGGCGAACTCGACGATCTCCGCCGTGCCGCCGCGTCCGCGCGCGGGGGCGCCGTCCCAGACGGCGATGAGGTGGTCGACGCGGGCCAGCATCGCCAGCCCGGCGTCACGGTAGGGGCCGGGGCCCGGCGTGGAGTGCTTCAGCGGCAGCACCTTCCAGGCGCGTGCCTTCAGCTCCTCGAAGCCGCGCCGCGCGCGGGCGCCGAGCACGGCGGCGTAGCCGGTGGCGGGCACGATGACCTCCAGGCGCCCGCCGAGCTCCAGGACGGCGCGGGCGAAGATCTGGTCGGCGCCGGCGGCCAGGCACGACACGCCCACGATGTCCCGCGTGCCGTGGTCCCGCAGCAGGCGGCGGATCGCGGCGTCCACGAGGGCGGTGGTGCGCTCGTCGAGGTCGCGGTGTCCGGTGATGGCGATCCGCATCGTGTTCCTGCCTTCCTCTCGGCCGCCGCCGGCCTACACATGGGACGCCCACCAGAGGGTGTGTTCCCGCGAGATGGCCTCTTCGACCTCGTCGACGAAGTGCGCCCACTCCGGTTCCGATTCCGGCCACTCGATCCGCGAGGCGATCTCGGCGAGTTCCTGCGCCGCGATGCCGTACGCGGTGGCGAGCTGCTGGTGCTGCCGGGTCTGCACCCAGGCGAGACCGCCCGCGGCGACGGCGCCGACGATGCCCGGCAGGTCGAGCGCGAGCATGCCCACCGCGTTGAGGACGGCCGCGACCAGCCCGCACGCCTCCAGCGTCGCCAGCAGCACCGACCAGCGCGCGACGCTGCGGCCGTGCTCCATGGAACGGCGGGTGTACCAGCGGTACTGGTCCTCGATCCGGCCGGCCCGGTAGGCGCTTCTGCGGACGTCCAGCGGACGGCCCCGGAGCTGCCGCATCTCGTCGGTCACCTGGAGGCCGCCGCCGTCGGCGTCGACGACGAGGGCGTGCAGGTTGCCGCGGATCACCCCGAACCGGTGCAGCAGCAGCGACTCGGCGGCGCGGTCGTCCACGTCCTCCGCGCCGAACGGCTGCCCGGCCACCGCGTACCGCCACGCCAGCGTTTTGGCGGACTCCGCCGCCGCCCTCGACTCGTACCACTGCCGGTCGGGACGCTCGGTGAGCAGGTACACCTCGACGACGAGGCCGACGCAGAGCCCGGCGGCCGCGATGATCGCCGCCGCGTCGATCCGGCCCACCTCGAAGGTGAACGTGCCGAGGACGGCGGCGGTCAGCAGGGCGACGAGCCGGAGCGCGGTCGCGACGAGCAGCCGCTGCTGCCCGGACGCCGCGCTCGTGTCAGCCGCCCGAAAAAGAGCTGGATAGTGTGATTCGGCGAGAGCCTCCACGCCTTGAGTGGAATGTCGCCTTTGGTCTACGTCAAGCCTCTATGCACAATTTCACAGATAGCTGGAACTGGCCGATGCTGGTCATGGGTCTGTCTAGACCAAATTCTGGTTTCTGCTGCGGAAAGTGGAAGCATTGTGGAAGCCTCCCGTGTACAGACTGTAAGAGGACCGGTCTAAAGATCGGTCATGCCCTGGCTACAAACGCTTCCCGTAATAAGGGATCCGTCGAATATCGGCTCTGGGCGGGCCATAATAACGCTACGCACTGTCACCATGGCGGGATGGATGATTATGAAGGCGCTGGACGAAGCAGACACACCGGGACTTTCCGACTTGCGGACACTGACTCCCGAAGCGCTGGCCGTCGAGGCCGAGGCGGCGCGGATCGTCGCGCGACTCACCCGGACGGACGAGCTGAACGCAGACGGTTCGGAGGCCGTGCGGGTCGCCGCGTTCAACTCCTTCATCTGACATCACATTAACAAGAGTCATGCCTCCGTCAACTCTGTTCCGGCAATTCGTGCTCAAAGTGCACAGCCGATGTGATCTCGCCTGTGATCACTGCTACGTGTTCGAGCACGCCGACACGGGTTGGCGGAGGCGGCCCCCCGAGATGGCCGTGGCCACCATGGAGCGCACGGCGGAGCGCATCGCCGACCACGCGCGCGACCACGGCCTGACGCGGGTGTCCCTCGTCCTCCATGGCGGTGAGCCGCTGCTGACCGGGCCCCGCCACCTCGCCGTCCTCATCGCCGCGCTGCGGGCGCCGCTCCGCGGCGTCTGCGACGTCGACCTGCGGATGCACACCAACGGCGTCCTGCTCGACCGGCGGTTCTGCGACCTGTTCCGCGAGCAGGGCGTCAAGATCGGCATCTCGCTGGACGGCGACCGGGCGGCGAACGACCGGCACCGCTTATACCGCGACGGGCGGAGCAGCTACGACAAGGTCGTCCGGGCCATCGACCTGCTCCGCTCCGACTATCCCGAGCTGTACTCCGGCCTGCTCTGCACCATCGACGTCGCCAACGACCCGATCGCCGTCTACGAGTCCCTCGTCGCACACGAGCCGCCCGCGATCGACTTCCTCTGGCCCCACCACACCTGGGACCATCCGCCCCGCAGGACGTCCCCCACCGCGTACGCCGACTGGCTGAAGACCATCGCCGACCGGTGGCTGGACGACGGCCGTCCCGTCCCGGTGCGGATCTTCGACTCGATCATCAGCACGACCCAGGGCGGGCCGAGCCTCACCGAGTCGCTGGGCCTGGAGGCCAGCGACGTGCTCGTCGTCGAGACCGACGGCCGCTACGAGCAGGCCGACTCGCTGAAGACGGCCTACGACGGCGCCCCCGACACCGGTATGGACGTGTTCCGGCACTCCGCCGACGACGTCGCGCGGAACGCGGGCATCGAGGCGAGGCAGGGCGGGCTCGCGGCCCTGTGCGACACCTGCCGGGAATGCCCGGTCGTCGCCACCTGCGGCGGCGGGCTGTACGCCCACCGGTACCGCGGCGACGACGGGTCCGGCTTCGCCAACCCCAGCGTCTACTGCGCCGACCTGCTCCCGCTGATCGGCCACGTCCAGGGCCGCCTCACACGCCACCCGCACGTCCTGCCGCCCGCCGTGGTGCACTCCGTGGCGACCGGGCACGGCGACCGCGCCTCGATCGCGCGGCTCGGCGCCGCACAGGCGATCGGCCGCCGCGCCGTGCTCGCCGCGGTCGGCGCCGCCACCGAGCCGCCGCGAGCTCGTCCGTCGAATGGCGTGGAGGACGGGGCGCCGAGCCGAGCTCGTCCGTTGAATGGTGGTGGGTGGGGGCTGGAGGACGGTGCGCCGAGCGGAGCTCGTCCGTTGAATGGTGGTGGGTGGGGGCTGGAGGACGGGGCGCCGAGCGGTTGGGACGTGGTGAAGCGGCTCGGGGCCGTGCACCCCGACGCCTACGACTGGGCGCTGTCGCATCCCTACGTCCGGGCCTGGGCCGTCGAACGGTTACGCGCCCTCGATCCTTCCGAGTCACGCGGTGAAGCGGTGGAGGACGACGGGCTCCTGGCGACCGTCGCGTGCCTGACCGCGGCGCGGGCCGTCGAGAACGTCACGCTCACCGTCCCCGTGCGGGACGGCGCCGTGTACTTCCCCGGAATAGGACGCTACGAGGTGCCGGGCCGCGCCCACGCCACCGTCCGCGTCGACGCGGGGAGCCTCGACGTCGAAGGCGCCCGGTCGGTCGAACCGGTCCGCCACCTGAGCGCCGGGTCCTTCACCGTCGCGCTCGACGACCTCGACCCCCGCCGCGACTGCCACGACCATCCCGCCGCGCCGCGGCTCGACGCCGCCGGGTTCGCGCGGTGGCAGGCCTTCTTCCAGGAGGCGTGCACGCTGCTGGAAAAGGAGTACGCGGAGTACGCGCCCGCGATCGCGGAGGCGCTGACGACGATCGTCCCGCTCGATCCGCCCGCGTCCGGGGCCAGCGTCAGCTCCGCGGCGCGCGACGCGTACGGGTCCGTGGGAATCGCGCTGCCCGAGAGCCCGGCGATGCTGTGCCTGCTGATCCTGCACGAGTTCCAGCATGTGAAGCTCGGCGCCGTCCTCGACTTCGCCGACCTGTACGACAAGTCCGACGACCGGCTGTACCACGCGCCGTGGCGCCGCGACCCGCGTCCGCTGGAGGGTCTGCTGCAGGGCACGTACGCGCACGTCGCCGTCGCCGACTTCTGGCTCCGGCGGACGCGGTCCGGCGACGCCGCGGTGGCGGCGGAGGCCGCCCGCCATTTCGCCGACTGGTATCCGAAGACGCTCACGGCCGCCCGCACGCTCCAGGACTCCGGCGCCCTGACCGGTCTCGGCGAGCAGTTCGTCGCGACGATGCGCCGAACACTTGAGTCATGGGACCTCCCGCCCATCTCGCCGAATCGGTAAAAGTGCATATTTGACCGGGCTGTTACGCTCTCCGTCCTTGCCGCTATACATTGATGGGACCCGGGAGGGAGCGGCATGGCAGGAAGAGTTCTGGCGGAGGAGAGGCGCCCGTACTTCTTTCTGAGTTACGCGAGGTCGCGCTACCGGCCCGAGCACGCCGACCGCTGGGTGGCGAAGTTCTACAACGATCTCTGTTATGACATCGGCCAGGCAACGGGCACGTCTCATCCCGGATTTATGGACAGGCAGATACCGGTCGGCAGTGAGTGGCCGGATCAGCTCGCGGACGCGCTCGCGAACTGCCGCGTCTTCGTCGCGCTGTTCTCCCCGGCCTACTTCGCCAGCGAGTACTGCGGCAAGGAATGGTCGGCGTTCCTGAAGCGCTATCACGCACAATCCGCCGGTCTCAACCGTCCGGCCGCCATCATTCCGGCGCTGTGGACGCCGATGGACATCAGCGAGATCCCCGAACCGTTGCACAGCATGCAGAACGTGCCGCGGGAGTTCCCGTCCGCCTACGCGCTGGAAGGCCTTTACGGGATCATGAAGCTGGGCCGTTTCCGCGAGCAGTACAAGGAGACGGTGCTGCGGCTGGCCACGGTCGTCAAGGAACGGGCGGCCGACTGCGCGCTGCCGTACAGCCCGGTCCCGTCCTTATCGACGTTGACGAGCCCGTTCGCCGACGTGACGCCGGGATCGAGCCGTCCGGCCGTCCGGGTCACGCTCGCCGCGCACGCGCTCGACCAGCTGCCGCCCGAGCGGGACGCCTACTACTACGGCCGGACGACCCGCGAGTGGACGCCGTTCCGCAGCGAAGGCCACACCCTCCCGATCGGCTCGTTCGCCGAGCAGGTGCTCAGCGAGCTCGGCCACCGGTCGATCGTCGAGACCGCCGACGAGCCGCCGCAGGAGCCGGTGGACGCGCCCGAGGTGCTGGTCGTCGACCCGTGGGCCGCAAAGGACCGTGACATCGGCAAGCGGCTCCGGCAGATCGACCGGGATCCCGTCCACGTGCTGGCCCCGTTCAACAACGACGACCAGCAGACGGCGGAGGCCGCGGCCGACCTCGGCGACGGCCTCGCCGAGGCGCTGCCGAACGGGGCCGCGCTGAAGGGCTCGGCCATGCGCGTCGGGTCGCCCGCCGCGTTCCGCGACGCGCTGCCCAAGGCCGTCAACGAGGCGCTCGGCCGGTACCTGAAGACGACCGACGTGCACCCGCCGCACACTCCGCCGTCCATGTCCCGGCCCACTCTCCGCGACCAGGAGTTCTGAGGCGAGGAGACCCCATGACGAATATCGCGAACGTTTCCAGCCCTGCGAACAGCGGGACCATCGTCACCTTCTACTCGTACAAGGGCGGCACCGGGCGGACGTGCGCGCTCGCCAACGTCGCCTGGATCCTGGCCGCGGCCGGGCAGAAGGTGCTCGTCATCGACTGGGACCTCGAATCCCCGGGGCTGCACAAATACCTTCATCCGTTCCTCGACCAGAACATCCTCACGTCGACCCCCGGCGTCATCGACATGCTCGACGAGTACTCGTGGGCGACCACGAACAAGCACGAGGACGACGACCGTGACTGGCACCGCGCGTACGCGAAGGTGCTGCGGCACGCGGTGACGCTGGAGTGGGAGTTCCCCGGCGAGGGGACGCTCGACTTCATCTCCGCGGGGCGGCAGAACAGGAACTACTCGTCCCTCACCCGGGCCCTGGACTTCGACCACTTCTACGGCCGCCTCGGCGGGGGCCAGTTCTTCGACGCGCTCCGCGACGACATGCGGCGGCAGTACGACTACGTCCTGATCGACAGCCGCACCGGCTACAGCGACATCGCCGACATCTGCACGCTCCACTTCCCGGACGTCCTGGTCGACTGCTTCACCCTCAGCTACCAGAGCATCGACGGCGCCGCCGACATCGCCCATAACATCGACAAGCGCGACCATGTGCGGCCGATCCGCATCCTGCCCGTCCCCATGCGGATCGACTTCGGCGAGAACGCGAAGGTCGAGGCGGGCCGGGCGTACGCGCGGGCGCGTTTCGACCGCTTCCCGCGCGGCATGTCCCGGGAGGAGGCGAATGGCTACTGGCTTTCGATCGAGGTTCCGTACCGGCCGTACTACGCGTTCGAGGAGACGCTGGCGACGTTCGGCGACGCGCCCGGCTCGCCGAACTCGATGCTCGCGGCGTACGAGCGGCTCACCAAGGTGATCACCCAGGGGCGGGTGCGGGAGTACCGGCCCGTCGAGGAGGAGCTGCGCCTCGCGACCCTCGAACGGTTCACGCGACGCGGCCCGGCCGAGGTCTCCGATGTGCTCGTCAGCTACGTCTCCGCCGACCGGCCGTGGGTCGACTGGATGGCGCTGGTGCTCCGCCGCGCCGGGTTCCGCGTCGACGCCCGCAGCGTGGACGCCGTACCGCAGGACGTGCCGGAGGACGCGCCGGGCGAGCACACGATCGTGCTGCTCTCGCCCGACTCGGTCACCTCGGCGCAGGCGCTGCGGGCGTGGGAGCCGCTCGCGAGCCGCACGGCCGCGCCGCACCGGCGGCTGACGACCGTCCGGATCCAGGACGCCGTGCCGCGCACGTCGCTCACCGACCAGCTGCCGCTCGACCTCACCGGGCTCGGGGAGCGCGACGGCGCGGAGGCGCTCGTCCGGGCGCTCGGCCGCCCCGGCTACACCTTCGACCATCCGGCCGAGCACTCGCGGGTGGGGCCGCGCTTCCCGGGCGCGGCGCGGACCGCGCCGGAGATCTGGAACGCCGACCGGCGCAACACCGCGTTCACCGGGCGCGGGCAGCTGCTGGAGGTGCTCCGCGACCAGTTCCTCGGGGCGACGCAGCGGGTCGTCATCCCGCAGGTGATGCACGGTCTCGGCGGCGTCGGCAAGACGCAGGTCGCGCTGGAGTACGCGCACCGGTTCCGGGCCGACTACGACCTCGTGTGGTGGATCAGCGCGCAGTCGTCCGACTCGATCCGGCTGGCGCTGGCGAACCTGGCCGAGCAGCTCAGGCTGCGAGTCGGGGAGAACATCGCGGACGCGGCCGGCGCCGCGCTGGAGGCGCTGCGCCGCGGCGAGCCCACCTCCCGCTGGCTGCTGATCTTCGACAACGCGGAGAACCCGGAGGAGCTGAAGCCGTACCTGCCGGGCGGGGACGGGCACGTCCTGCTCACGTCCCGCGACCCGGCCTGGACGGAGCTCGCCAACCCGATCCCGGTGGAGGTGTTCACCGAGGAGGAGGCCGCCGAGCACCTGGTCCGGCGCGTCCCGGACATCTCCGAGGAGAGCGCCCGCAAGATCGGCACGGCGCTCGGCTACCTGCCGCTGGCGATCGAGCAGGCCGCCGCGTGGCTGGCCTCGACGTTCATGCCGGCGAGCGAGTACCTGGAGGCGCTGGAGAACGAGACGGCGTCCACGCTGGAGCGCAGCGCGGAGAGCTTCCCGCAGTCGGTGGCGATGACGTGGAGCGTCACGTTCCGGCAGCTGCGGGAGGCGTCGCCGGCGGCGGCGCGGCTGCTGGAGCTGCTCGCGTTCTTCTCCTCCGAGCCGATCTCGCTGGACCTGATCTACAGCGACGTGACGGCCGGCATCCTCGCCTCCTACGACGAGACGGTCCGCGACACGCTGGTGCTGGGCAAGCACGTCCGGGAGATCAGCCGGTTCGCGCTGGCGAAGGTCGACCAGGGCAACAAGTCGATCCGGGTGCACCCGCTCGTCCAGGCGGTGATCCGGCACGGGCTCGACCCGGAGCTGACGGAGACGACCTGCCACGACGTGCACAAGATCCTGCTGGGCGCGCGGCCGAGCCACGGCGACACCGACGATCCGGACAACTGGCCGAACCTGGAGGAGATCCTGCCGCACGTGAAGCCGTCCGCGGCGGCCCAGTGCGACGACGAGGACGTCCGGCAGATGCTCACCGACCTCGTCCGGTACCAGTGGAAGCGCGGCGTCTTCGACAGCGCGATGGCGGCCGGGCAGGAGCTGGTCGCCGAGTGGGCCGACAAGCTGGACCGCGACCACTGGCAGTGGCTGTTCCTGCGGTCGCAGATCGCGAACGTGCTCCGCTCGCAGGGCGACTTCCAGGAGGCCTACGACCTCGACCTGGACGTCCTGGAGCGGCAGCGGACGTCGCCGACGCTCGGCCCGACGCACCCGCACACGCTGATCACGGCGGGCAACCTGGCGGCCGACATGCGCGCGATGGGCGACTACCGCGGGGCGCTGGCGCTGGACCTGCAGACGTACGAGCAGGCGGCGACGCCGTGGGGCGAGGAGCATCCGCGCACGCTGATGATCGCGCACAATCTGGCGATCGACTACCGGCTCACCGGCGACTGGGAGAGCGCCTACCGCTACGACACCGAGACGCTGCGGCTGCGCCAGATCCAGCTGGGCGACGACCATCCATACACGCTGTTCTCCGAGGCGAACGTGGCGCGCGACCTGCGCGAGGCGGGCCGCTACGACGAGTCCGTCGTCAAGCTCCGCGACGTGTACCGGCGCTACCTGGAGGTGCTCGGCGACCAGATCCTGGACACGCTGCGGACGGGCAAGAGCCTCGCGGTGTCGCTGCGCCGGGCCGGGCTCCGCGAGGAGGCGCTGACCCTGGCGGAGGAGACCCACGCCCGCTACCAGCGCTACTTCCCCGAGTCGCCGGACACGCTGCCCGCCGACCTGGAGGTGGCGACCTGCGCGGGTGAGCTCGGCGACCTGGTCGGCGCGCGCGACCGGGTCCGCGCCGTGCTCGCCAAGCACCGGGCGCAGATGGGCGACGACCACCCGTACACCGTGATGATCGAGAACAATCTCGGCTGCTACCTGCGCTACACCGGCGACCTGGACCAGGCGATCGCGCTCACCGCGAAGACCACGTCGAAGCTCACGCAGCTGCTGGGCCCCGGCCATCCGCTCGTGCTGCTCGCGGCCGTCAACCACGCGAACTGCCTCGGCGACGCCGGACGGTTCGAGGACGCCGAGGCGCGGGAGCGGGACGCGCTCGCCGGGCTCGCCAGGGTGTACGGCGACGATCACCCGGACACCTGCTTCTGCCGGGGCGGCCTGTCGATCACGCTGGAGGGGATGGGCCGGGTGGCGGAGGCGCGGGAGCTGCGCGAGCGGGCCGTCGCCGAGCTGCTGCGGCTGGCCGAGCAGCGGCCGCATCCGCTGATCACGGACGTCCGGAACGGCCTGCGCGTGTACCGCGACTTCGAGCTGCACCCCGTCTGAGCGCGGCCCGGGCCGGCCCACGGCGGCGCGGCTAGGCGGGCTGGGGTTCGGCGGGCCGCGCCAGCCACGACAGGACGTTCGGGACGACGTCGAACGCCGCGAAGTGCGCCGAGCCCGGCTGGACGACGACGGTCGAGGACGGGATCCGGTCGGCGAGCCAGCGGGAGTGCCCGGCGGGGGAGAAGGTGTCGTTCGCGCCGTGCCACAGCATGGTCGGGACGACGATGTCGCCGAGCTCGAACCCCCACGGCGCGCAGAACGCCAGCAGGTCGTCGATCCAGCCGTCGGCGGACGTCCGGAACGCCTCCCGGAACGTCTCCAGCAGCAGCCTCCGCATGCCGGACTCCAGGACGACGCGGCGGTCCGACTGGGTCAGCTCGGCGAAGAGGTTCGCGACGTGCTGCGCCGGGTTCGCCCGGATCCGGTCGGCGATCGAGCGCAGCCGGTCCGTGACGAGCGGCCCCTGCCCCCGCACGGCCATGTACTCCCGGGTGTTGGACGGCGCCATCCCCTCGAACCAGTCCAGGCCCTCCGCCTCGGCGGGCGCGAGGCCGACGAGGGCGGCGGCGCGGGTGGCGCGGCCGGGCAGCAGCGCCGCGCAGGCGAGCGCGTGCGGGCCGCCGCCCGACCGGCCGAGGACGGCGAACCTCTCCAGCTCCAGGACGTCGGCGAGCAGCCGCACGTCGGCCGCGATGTCGGCGACGACGCGTCCGATCATCCGGTCGGAGCGGCCGTAGCCGGGACGGTCGAAGCTGATGAGCCGGATCCCGAGCTGGTACAGGACCATGGGCCGCGGGATGGGGCCGAGCCTGCTGCCGGGCGTGCCGTGCAGGAGGAAGACGGGAAAACCGGTCGGGACCCCCCATTGCTCCACGGCGAGCTCTCGTCCGTCCGCCGCGGAAACGACCTTCGTCAAGACCGTCCTCCGTTCCCGGAACCATCGGAGCGAACCGGTGCGCTCCGGTGTGAACCGACCCCCACGTCCGCTTCTAACTGAACAGCTCCGCGCGCGTCAACCCGGGGAGTCGGACAGTCTGTGCGCAGAATTGTTGACAATTTGGGCGACAAGGGTGGAGGGTGTGGGGACATGAGCGACGACACCCCGGCCAGCCCCCTGCTCGTGATCAGCGCCCACGCGGGCGACTTCGTGTGGCGCGCCGCCGGCGCGATCGCGCTGGCCGCGGCGCGCGGCGACCGCGCGAAGGTCGTGTGCCTCAGCTACGGCGAGCGCGGCGAGTCCGCCCGGGCGTGGCGCGAGGGCCGGGGCCTGGACGAGATCAAGGAGCTGCGGCGCGGCGAGGCGGAGGCCGCCGCGGCGGAGCTCGGCGCCGAGATCGAGTTCCTGGACGCCGGCGACTACCCGCTGCGCGAGACGCCCGAGCTGGTGGACCGGCTCGTCCGCGTGTACCGCGAGTTCGAGCCCGCGGTCGTCCTGACGCACACGCTGGCGGACCCGTACAACGGCGACCATCCGGCGGCCGCGCGGATGGCGTTGCAGGCCCGGGTGCTCGCGCAGGCGATCGGGTACGACGCGCCGGGCGACCCGCTCGGCGCGCCGCCGGTGTTCTTCTTCGAGCCGCACCAGCCGGAGCAGTGCGACTTCAAACCGGACGTGCTGCTCGACGTCACGCCGGTGTTCGAGCGGAAGCGGAAGGCGATGGAGTGCCTGCCCGCGCAGGTCCACATGTGGGAGTACTACACCGAACTGGCGCGGCGCCGCGGCGTGCAGCTGAAGCGGAACGCGGGCCCGAACCTCGGGCTGCCGCACGCCACGATGGCCGAGGCGTACGTCCGGCTGTACCCGCAGACGACGGCGGTGCTGGCGTGAGGACCGTCGTCGTCACGAACCCGCCGCGCACCGACGCCGCCCTCGTGGACGCGCTCGCGGCGTACGGGGTCGCGACCGTCCACGAGGCCATGGGCCGGACGGGCTATCTCGGTCCGGCGATCCGTCCGGTGCACCTGGGGTCCCGGATCGGTGGCTCCGCGGTCACGGTGCTGTCCTGGCCGGGTGACAACCTGATGATCCATGTCGCGGTCGAGCAGTGCCGTCCCGGTGACGTGCTGGTCGTGGCGACGACGTCGCCGTCCACCGACGGGATGTTCGGCGAGCTGTTCGCGACCGCGCTCCAGCACCGGGGCGTGCGCGGTCTCGTCATCGACGCCGGAGTGCGGGACGTCGCCGAACTGCACGCGATGGGCTTCCCGGTGTGGTCGGCGGCCGTCAGCGCGCAGGGGACGGTGAAGGCGACGCCCGGCTCGGTGAACGTCCCGGTGACGATCGGCGGGCAGGTCGTCAGGCCGGGCGACACGGTCCTCGCCGACGACGACGGGGTGCTGTGCGTGCGCCGCGAGGACGCCCGGGACGCGGTCGTCGCGGCTCGCGCCCGCGCCGAGAAGGAGGAGGCCGCGCGGGAGGCGTTCCGGCGCGGCGAGCTGGGCCTCGACCGCTACGGCCTCCGCGCCCGCCTCCCGCACCTGGGCATCGAGTACGTCGAGCACGTCGAATACGAGGGCTCGTGAACGGGATCCGCTGCATGATGATGCGCGGCGGCACGTCCAAGGGCGCCTACTTCCTCGCCGACGACCTGCCGCCGGACGCCGCCGAACGCGACGACCTCCTGCTGCGCGTCATGGGCACGCCCGACCCCCGCCAGATCGACGGGATCGGCGGCGCGCACCCGCTGACCAGCAAGGTCGCGGTCGTATCCCGCTCGGACGCCCCGGACGCCGACGTCGACTACCTGTTCCTCCAGCTCGGCGTGGAGGAGCCGACCGTCACCGACCGGCAGAACTGCGGGAACATCCTCGCGGGCATCGGGCCGTTCGCCGTCGAGCGCGGCCTGGTCGAGCCGGACGGCGACCGCACGAGCGTCCGCGTCCGCATGCTCAACTCGGACGGCATCGCCACCGCCACCTTCCCCACCCCCGGCGGGATCCCCGACTACGACGGCGGCACCGCGATCTCCGGCGTCCCCGGCGCCGCCGCCCCGATCCTCCTGGACTTCGCGGGGACGGCGGGTTCGTCGTGCGGGGCGCTGCTGCCGACCGGCCGCCCGCGCGACGTGATCGACGGCATCGAGGTCACCTGCGTCGACAACGGGATGCCGGTGGTCGTCGCCGCCGCGTCGTCCTTCGGCGTCACCGGCTACGAGGGCCCGGACGAGCTGGCCCGCCTGCGCGACCGCGTCCAGGCGCTGCGGCTCCGGGCGGGCGAGCTGATGGGCCTCGGCGACGTGTCGGACGCGTCCGTCCCGAAGACGACCCTCGTCGCCCCGCCCCGCGACGGCGGCATGATCTGCACCCGCACGTTCATCCCGCTGCGCGTGCACGCCTCGATCGGCGTGCTCGGCGCCGTCACCGTCGCCACCGCGCTGCTGATCGACGGCGCGGTCGGCCGGGACCTCGCCGTGCTCCCGCCGCCTGGCGACCCGATGACCATCGAGCACCCCACCGGCCGCCTGGACGTGGCCGTCGACCTCGACGGCACGACCGTCCGGCGGGCGGGCGTCGTCCGCACGGCCCGCAAACTCTTCGACGGAACAGTCTTCCCCCGGAGCCGCAGATGACCATCAAGCATGAGATCGCGCACGTCGCGCACGTCGAGCTGCTGACGCCCGAGCCGGAGAAGAGCCTGTGGTTCTTCACCCGCGTCATGGGCCTCACCGAGAACGGCGCCGAAGGCGACTCGGTGTACCTGCGGACGTGGGACGACTACGAGCACCACACGCTGAAGCTCACCGCGCACAGCACGTCCGGCATCCGGCGGACGGGGCTGCGCGCGTCCTCCCAGGAGGCGCTCGACCGGCGCGTCGAGGCCATCGAGGACGCGGGCCTCGGCGTCGGCTGGCGCGACGGCGACCCCGGCCTCGGCCCCACCTACGTGTTCCGCGACCCGGACGGCCACGAACTGGAGATCTACTGGGAGTCGGAGTGGTACCGGGCGCCGCCGGAGCTGGCGCCGTCGCTGAAGAACCAGGCGCAGGCGTACCCGGCGCTGGGCGTGTGCGTCCGCCGCCTGGACCACGTCAACTTCCTGGCCGCCGACGTCGAGCCGTCCACCGACTTCCTGCGCGACGTCCTCGGCGGGCACCCGACCGAGCAGATCCGCCTGGACGACGGCGCCATCGCCGGACGCTGGGTCACGTTCACCAACAAGTCCTACGACCTCGTCTACACCCGCGACTGGACGCGCAGCCACGGCCGCCTGCACCACATCGCGTTCGCGACCGACACCCGCGAGGACATCCTCCGCGCCGCCGACATCTTCCTCGACCACGGCGTCTTCATCGAGACCGGCCCGCACAAGCACGCCATCCAGCAGACGTTCTTCCTCTACGTCTACGAGCCGGGCGGCAACCGCGTCGAACTGTGCAACCCGTGCGCCCGCCTCATCCTCGCCCCCGACTGGAAGACCATCACCTGGACCGAGGCCGAACGCGCGAAGGGCCAGGCGTGGGGCCTGAAGACCATCGAGTCCTTCCACACCCACGGAACCCCGCCCGTCGACTCCTGAGCAGGGCCTCCTCCTCCGGTTCCGCCGCGGTCGGCTCACGATCGACCGCCCCGCGCACAAATCGGGGGGCCGTTCTTTGTGCGCCGCACGGCCGGACGCGGCGGCGCCGCCGGCGCTAGTCTCGGCCGGGTCGGGGCGTCGGGTCCCGCCGATCCGCGAGGGAGGCCGCAGGTGTTCGAGTCCGTGCTCGTGGCGGACCGCGGGGAGATCGCCGGCCGGATCGTCCACACCGCCCGCGCGATGGGCGTCAAGGCCATCGCCGTGCACTCCGACGCCGACACCGACCTGCCGTTCGTCGCGGAGGCGGACGAGGCCGTCCTCATCGGCCCCGCCGACCCCGCGCGCAGCTACCTCAACGTCCCGGCGATCCTGGAGGCCGCGCACCGGACGAACGCGCAGGCCGTCCATCCAGGCCACGGGCTCCTCGCCGGGAACGCCGGGTTCGCCCGCGCGGTCGGCGCGCGCGGCCTCGTCTGGGTCGGGCCGCCGCCGCTCGCCGCCGCCCGGATGAGCGACAAGATCAACGCCCGGAACCTGATGAAGGAGGCGGGCGTCCCCGTCGCGCCCGGCGTGTGGGAGCCCGTCCCGGACGCCGACACGGCCGTCGAGGAGGCCGAGCGCATCGGCTACCCGGTCATGGTGAAGCCCGCCGCGGGCAGCAGAGGCGCCGGTCTCGGCGCCGCCCACGACGAGGCGACGCTGCGCGACGCGTACGCCGCGGTCCGCGCCCACGCCGCACACGGCGACGTCCTCATCGAACGCTACGTCGCCCGCGCCAGGCACGTCGAAGTGCAGATCGTCGGCCTCGCCGACGGCGCCGTCGTCGCGCTCGGCGAACGGGACCGCTCCGTCCAGCGCCGCCACCGGACGATCGCCGGGGAGACCCCGTCGCCCGGCGTGGCCCCGGCCCTCCGCGACCGGCTGCTCGCCGCCGCCGTCCGCGCCGGCGAGACGGTCGGGTACCGCGGCGCCGGCGCCGTCGAATTCCTCGTCGACCCCGCCGCGCAGGAGTTCTTCTTCCTGGAACTGGACACCGGCCTGCAGGCCGGGCACCCGATCACCGAACTCGTCACCGGCGTCGACCTCGTCGAGCAGCAGTTCCGCGTCGCCGTCGGCGAGCCCGTCTCGTTCGCGGACGCGACCCCGCACGGCCACGCCGTCGAGTTCCGCGTCCACGCCGAGGACCCGCGGACGTTCCACCCCGCGCACGGCGAGATCAAGGTGTGGGAGGAGCCGGTCGGCGACGGCATCCGCATCGACGCGGGATACGCCGAGGGCACCACCGTCACCCCGCACCACGGGTCGCTGCTCGCCAAGCTGTCCGTCCACGGCGACGACCGCGAGCATGCGCTGCGCCGTGCCCGCGTCGCCGTCGACGCGTTCCACATCGAAGGGCCGCGCACCAACCTGCCGTTCCTGCGGGAGTTGCTCGACCGTCCCGAGTTCGCCGACGGCACGTACGACACCGGCATCGTGGGACGCATGCGCGCCCCCGGAACCCACTGAGAGGAGCCTCGCCGTGGAGCCCTACTGCGACCGCTGCGGGGAGCCCGCCGCGGGCGGCGGCCACGCCGCCTGCCGCGCGGCCCGCGAGATGGAGCCGCCCCGCTACTGCCCGTCCTGCCGCCGCCGGATGATCGTCCAGGTCACGCCCCTGGGCTGGACGGCCCGCTGCACCCGCCACGGCGCCCCGCCGCCCGCCCCCTAGAACGACAGCGCGTACGTCAGCAGGTCCACCCCGGGCACGGGCGCGAAATCACGATCCGGCGTGCGGACGAATCCCATCCGGTCGTACAGGCGATGCGCGTCGCGCATGTTCCGCTGCGTCGCCAGCCGGAGCCCGCTGAGCCCCGCCGCGCGTGCCCGCTCCACGCACTCCCCGACCAGGGCACGCCCGACCCCCCTGCCGCGCGCCCGCCCCCGGACGGCGAGCATCCGGAACTCCGCCTCGCCCGGCCCGGCCAGCTCGGCGTACGGGCTGCCCGGCGGGCAGTACGCCACGGCCCCGCCGACCTCACCGCCGATCTCGGCGACCAGCAGCTCCGACTTCCCGGCACGGTCCGCGGCGTCGCGGAGCGTGCTCACATAAGGCGACGCGGCCGACACCAGCCCACCGGCGACGTACACCTCCACGGTCAGCTCCCCGATCAGCTCGTACTCGTCCGCCCGCGCCCCGCGGACGACCACCGCCTCACTCACCGCCGGCCCCGAGGGAACGGCCGTCCACCCTGCGCATCGCGTGTTCTCCAGCCCGAAGCATCCGTTGCCATCCACGACCACGACGGCCACCAGGCCGCACCAACCCAGGCTATCCACCATTAACGACAAATCCGGCAGCCTGGCGCCGTGCGGGGACGGGGCGGTCAGGCGATGTCGCGGCAGCTGGACTCGGCGGGGAGGAGGGGGCGCAGCCGGACGGAGTACGTCTTGCCCTCGCTGCGCCAGGTGACGTCCGGCTTGGCGGCGGGGACCTTCGCCGACGGCGCCAGCGTGCAGATCCCGCCCGCCTTCCGCTGACCTTCGCCGAGCGGGCCGAGCGGCCACTTCCTGACGGTGCCGCCGCCGCTCGTCTCGCCCGCCAGGACGGCCGTCTTCGACGGCGTGTACGGCTTGGGCGAGGCGGCCTGGTCGGACGCCGCCCAGCCCTTCGCGTCGAGGCGCTTCAGGAACGCGGCCTCCGGGCTCCCCTCGGATCCCGGCTGCATGACCCGGGACGTCGCGTCGCCCAGGGTGACCACGATGATGATCGCGTCCATGACCTGGTCGGAGCCGACCGTGTGGGAGCGGTGCAGGCCCGCCTTGCGGGCTTCGTCCAGGAGCCGCTGGAGCGCCTCCGGCTTGAGGCGGTACTCCGTCAGCGAGCCCTGCGGCCCGCCGGACGAGACGACCGCGCGCCCTGTCGAGTAGAGGGAGAAGTCGGGTACGCTGCCCGGGCCGCCGACCCCCCCGATGCCGCCCGTCGTGCGCCAGCGCAGGACGAGCTTCTCATCGGCGGGGGAGTCCTTGGCGGGGGACGCGGTCGAGGACGCTGAAGGGGTGGGTGCGGGGGACGACGGCGACGGCCCGGCCTTCTCGGAGCCGTCGCCGCAGGAGGTCAGCGCAGCGCAGGCCGCGACGGCCGCGCAGGCGAATGCCGGCACCCAACGGGAACGTGTGTACGGACCGGCCATGACGTTCGGACGCACCGCCGCCGTGCCCGGTTCCGCCGCCGACAAAATCGGCCGCCGAAGACTGTGGGGTTCGGCGGCCGACCCCGCCGCGGGGCCGCGCTAGTGTGCCGCTTTGTGAGCGTTGTCGTGGTCACCGGGACCTGCACGGGCGTGGGGAAGACCGTCGTCACCGCCGCGCTGGCCGCGGTCACCGCAGCGCGCGGCGCGTCCGTCGCCGTCGTCAAGCCGGGCCAGACCGGTGTCCGCGCCGGGGAGCCCGGCGACCTGGACGAGGTGCGGCGGCTCGCCGGCCTCGACGACGTGCACGAGTTCGCCCGGTTCCCCGACCCGCTGTCGCCCGCCGCGGCGGCCCGGCGCGCCGGGGTCCCGGCCGTCCGGCTGCCGGACGTGGCGAAGCGCGTGCGGGACCTGTCCGAGAGCCGGCGGCTGGTGCTGATCGAGGGGGCGGGCGGCCTCCTCGTCCGCTACGACGACGAGGGCGCCACGATCGCCGACCTGGCGCGCTGGCTCGGCGCCGCCGTCGTCGTCGTTGCCCGTCCCGACCTCGGCACCCTCAACCACACCGCGCTGACGCTGGAGGCGATGGCGCACCGCGGCGTGCAGCTCGCGGGCGTCGTCATCGGGGCGTGGCCGGACGCCCCCGACCTCGCGATGCGCAGCAACCTCCGCGACCTGGAGACGATCGCGGCGCGGCCGCTGGCGGGCGCGCTGCCCGCGGGCGCCGCCGCGCTGGACCCGGCGGAGTTCCTCCTCGCCGCGCACCGCGGCCTGGCCCCCTCGTTCGGCGGCGCGTTCGACGCCGCCGCGTTCCGCGACAGCTACGGCCCCGACCCGCGATAACCACGGCCCCGATCCGCGATAGCCACGGCCTCGACAAGGAGCAACACGTGACCGACATCCTCGAAGTCGCCCGCCGCCAGGTCCTCGACGGCGGGCAGGGCCTCGCCGCGGAGCAGGTCCTGCAATGCCTGACCCTGCCGGACGACCGCCTGGACGCCCTGCTCGCGCTCGCCCACGAGGTGCGCATGCGGTGGTGCGGCCCGGAGGTCGAGGTCGAGGGCATCGTGTCGCTGAAGACGGGCGGCTGCCCCGAGGACTGCCATTTCTGCTCGCAGTCCGGCACGTTCGAGTCGCCGGTGCGGTCGGTGTGGCTGAACATCCCGGAGCTGGTCGAGGCGGCGAAGGAGACCGCGAGGACGGGCGCGACCGAGTTCTGCATCGTCGCCGCCGTCCGCGGCCCGGACGAGCGGCTGATGTCGCAGGTCCGCGACGGCATCAAGGCGATCAACGACGCCGTGGAGATCAACATCGCGTGCTCGCTCGGGATGCTCACCCAGGAACAGGTGGACGAGCTCGCCGCGATGGGCGTCCACCGCTACAACCACAACCTGGAGACGGCCCGCTCCCATTTCCCGAACGTCGTCACCACCCACTCGTGGGAGGAGCGCCGGGACACGCTCCGCATGGTGAAGGACGCCGGAATGGAGGTGTGCTGCGGCGGCATCGTCGGCATGGGCGAGACGATCGAGCAGCGCGCCGAGTTCGCCGGCCAGCTCGCCGACCTCTCACCGGACGAGGTCCCCCTGAACTTCCTCGCGCCCCGCCCCGGCACCCCGTTCGCAGACTTCCCCCTGGTCGAGGGAACGGAAGCGCTGAAAACAATCGCCGCGTTCCGCCTCGCCCTTCCCCGCACCATCCTCCGCTATGCGGGCGGCCGCGAACTCACCCTCGGCGACCTCGGCACCCGCGACGGCATGCTCGGCGGCATCAACGCCATCATCGTCGGCAACTACCTGACCACCCTCGGCCGCCCCGCCGAAAAGGACCTGGAACTCCTCACCACCCTCCAGATGCCCATCAAGGCCCTGAGCCAGACCCTCTAGGACGGGTCAGTTGTCCCAGGATCTCCACTCGGTGGTGTCGATGTCGATGTCGAACGGGTCGGGGAGGTGAATCGCCTCGCCGAACGCCCAGGACTCCTGGTGCAGGTAGGCCCCCAGGGCTTGGTCCGGGATGGAGTACAGGATGGCGCGCGCGATCTTGGGCGAGCGGTCGACCAGCAGGTAGTACGGGATCTCGGCCCCTGCGTAGCCGTTCCACTTGTTGTTGCGGTGCGCCCGTCCCGTGGGCTGCTGGTCGTTCTTGGCGTTGCTGGACGAGGTGACCTCCACGACCAGTTCGACTTGGTCGGGCACCACCGTCCGCACTCCGGCGCGCCGTGCGGCGAGATACACCTCCTGGTCTATGAGCATGATGTCCGGAACGTAACCGTCGCCGATCCCGACGAGAGACATCCCGGTTCCGCTGTCCGTCCGCCAGGGAAAGTCGGGCCCGAGCGCGCGGTTGAAGACCAGCGTGATGTCACCGGCGATGGCGTTATGCGGGAGCCCGGGCGGCGGGGACACGACGACCTCTCCTCCGATGATCTCGACTCGGAATCCTTCGGGGGCGTCGACGTGGTCGTCGAGTTCACCGCGCACCCACAGGTTGTAGGGCGTGTCGGGCAACAACGACACTTCTTCGTCTGACAGGACCTTCACGTTGTGTGACTCCTCTCTCACGATCTGCTCCCGATTATCGTAGAGAAGGTTTTTACCCAGCGTAGCCAAATCGTTCGAACTGGTGGTCGAGAATCTGGAGGAGAGTCGGGCCCGCAGGTCAGCGGCGGAGGCGGGTGATGAACTTGTAGCGGTCGCCTCGGTACAGCGACTGGGCCCATTCGACGGGCTGGCCCGTGGTGTCGAAGGCGTGCCGGGAGAGCAGGAGCATGGGGAGGCCGACGTCCACCCCGAGGAGCTGCGCGTCGTGGGGGGTGGCGAGGACGGTCTCGATGGTCTCCTCGGCCTCGGTCAGGTGGACGTCGTAGGCGGTGGCGAGCGTCTCGTACAGGGAGCGGTGGCGGGGGAGTTCGCGGCGCAGGCCGGGGAAGCGGCGCGCCGGGAGGTGCGAGGTGTCGATCGACATGGGCTCGCCGTCGGCGAGGCGGAGCCGGTGGACGCGCAGGACGCGCCCGCCCGGCCGGATGCAGAGGAGGGTCGCGAGGCGCTCGTCGGCGCTGACGTATCCGGCCTCCAGGATGCGGGTCTCGGGGCGCAGCCCGTGGTGCCGCATGTCCTCGGTGTAGCTGACGAGCTGGAGTTCCTGGGAGACCTTCGGTTTGGCGACGAAGGTGCCCTTGCCCTGGATGCGCTGGAGGCGTCCTTCGACGACGAGCTCGGTGAGGGCCTGCCGGACGGTGGTACGGGACGTCTCGTACTTCTCCGCGAGGGTCCGTTCGGGCGGCAGCGGGCTGCCCGGGGGCAGCGACTGGATCAGCTCGACGAGGAGTTCCTTGAGCTTGTAGTACTTGGGGATGCGGGGCGCCTGGTTCGGGTGGCGCTTACCGACGTCGCCGAGTGAGGCCCGGTCGTAGCCGTGCTCGAAACCGCCCCCGTGCCGGGGCCCGCCCCTGACCTCCGTCACGGCATCTCCTCACGTTCATCACCGGTTTCCCCGATGTTATGTGTGAAGACTACGGCCGGTAGAACACGTGATCTTCGCCAGGGCCTGCCGGACGAGTGTGAGGACCGGCTCGTCCAGTGTGGCCCGCGCGGTGAGGCGGAGGCAGGCCCGGCCCTTCGGGACGGACGGGGGCCGGAAGCACCCGACGCGGAGCCCGTGCTCGGCGCAGATCCCGGCGGCGCGGACGGCGGCGTGCGGTTCGCCGAGGAACACCGGGACGACGGCCGCGGCCGGATCGGTGGTCTCAAGGCCGGAACCGGCCGCGAGGTCGGCGATGCGGCGGGCCAGGTCGCGGGCGCGTCCGGGCAGGGCGGGGTCGGTTTCGAGGACGTCGAGCGCGGCGAGCGCCGCACCGGCGGCGGGCGGGTTCAGCCCGGTGTCGAAGATGAACGACCGGCCGGTGTCGATCAACGTGTCGATCACCTCTGGGGCGCCGAGCACCGCGCCGCCCTGGGACGCCAGCGACTTCGACAGCGTGACGGTCAGGACCACGTCGGGTTCGCCCGCGAGACCGGCGGCGTGCGCGGCGCCGCGGCCGTGCTCGCCGACGATGCCGAGCGCGTGCGCCTCATCGATCACCAGCAGGGCGCCGTGCGTCCGGACGGCGGCGTGCAGGGCCCGCAGGGGCGCGAGATCGCCGTCCACGGAGAACACGGCGTCGGTGACGACGACCGCGTGGTCCTCGTCGCGGTCGGCGAGGGCCTCCTCGACCGCGGCGACGTCGCGGTGCGGGACGATCACGACGCGGGACCGCGACAGCCGGCACGCGTCCACCAGCGAGGCATGGTTGACCTGGTCGGACACGACGAGCGTGCCAGGACCGGCGAGGGCGGTGACGGCGCCGAGGTTGGCGAGGAAGCCGGAGGAGAACGCGAGCCCGGCGGCGCTGCCGGTGAACGCGGCGAGCCGCCGGTCCAGCTCGGCGTGCAGCTCGGTCGTCCCGGTGACGAGGCGGGAGCCGGTGGACCCGGTGCCCCACTCGCGGGCGGCGGCGACGGCGCCCGCGACGAGGCGGGGGTCGCCGGCGAGCCCGAGATAGTCGTTGGACGCCAGGTCGACGAGCCCGCCGGTGCCGGGCGGGCGGGGACGCAGCGTCCTGCGGAGCCCGGCCTCGGCGCGTCGCTCCGCCGCGTCCCGGAGCCTGGCCAGAGGGTCGAGTGCCGCGGTCATACCGGGCATCCTGCCAGGCCGTGGACAGTCCAGGGGACGGGCGGGGCACCAAAGCGCATCGGCGATGATGGTGGCGTGCCTACCTTGACCAATCTCGTCCGCGATCACAGCGAGCTCACCGACGCCGATCTGGAGTGGCTGCACGCGCTGGTGTCGGACTGGCAGCTCCTCGCCGACCTGTCGTTCGCGGACCTGCTGCTCTGGGTGCCGCTGCGGTCGGCGGACGCGCTGCCCGCCGACGGGACGTCCCGCCGGGCAAGGCCGGTGCCGGACGGCGACGCGACGGTCCCCGGCTGGGTGGCGATCGCCCAGATGCGCCCGACGACCGGGCCGACCGCCTACCCGGAGGACCTGGTCGGCAAGGTCGTCAGGACCGGACGGCGCGGGCTGATCGACGTGGCGTGGCGGGAGCGGCGGATCGTCCGGGAGGGCGATCCGGAGTGGGGGAGCGGCATTCCCGTCCGGGAGGAGTCGATCCCGGTGCGGCGCGGCGACAAGGTCCTCGGCGTGATCCAGCGGAGCACGAACCTCAGCTCGGCGCGCACGCCGAGCCGCCTGGAGCTGACCTATCTGCAGAGCGCCAGCGACCTCGCGACGATGATCTGCGAGGGAACGTTCCCGGCGCCGGGCGAGGAGCCCAACCTGGTCCGCTCGCCGCGCGTCGGCGACGGGCTGATGCGGCTGGACCGGTCCGGCCGCGTCACCTACGCCAGCCCGAACGCGCAGTCGGCGTACCGGCGGCTCGGCTACCCGGCGGACCTGGTCGGCGACGCGCTCGGGCAGGTCACCGCCGACCTGTGCGACACGGGGGAGCCGATGGAGGAGGCGCTGAGCGTCGTCCTGTCCGGCCGCGCGCCCCGCGAGGTGGAGGTGGAGTCGCACGGGTCGATCATGCAGCTGCGGACGATCCCGCTGGTCGTCGGCGGGACGCGGATCGGCGCGATCGTGCTGTGCCGGGACGTCACCGAGCTGCGCTGGCGCGACCGGGAGCTGCTGTCCAAGGACGCCACCATCCGGGAGATCCACCACCGGGTGAAGAACAACCTGCAGACGGTGGCGGCGCTGCTGCGCCTCCAGGCCCGCCGCCTCCAGATCCCGGAGGGCCGGGCGGCGCTGGACGAGGCCGTCCGCCGGGTCGGGTCCATCGCGATCGTGCACGAGACCCTGTCGCACACCCCCGACGAGCTGATCGACTTCGACGACATCGCGGACCGCGTGATCACGATGGCGGGGGAGGTGTCGACGCCGGAGACCAAGGTCGCGCCGAAGCGGACGGGCAGTTTCGGCGTCCTGCCCGCCGAGGTCGCCACGCCGCTGGCGATGGCGCTGACCGAGTTGCTCCAGAACGCCCTGGAACACGGCCTGACGAACCGCTTCGGGACACTGGAGGTCGTCGCCCACCGCCACGGCGAAGGCGAGCCCCCCCGCGCCCGACCCGACACACCAGGCTGGACGGACCGGACGGGCGCCGCCGGTCGTACGGGCGGTGCCGATCGAGCGGGTGACGCTGATCGGACGGGCGCCACCGATCAGCGGGAGCCGGGCGCCGACAACGGACGGCTCGTCGCGATCGTCGCCGACGACGGCATCGGCCTCCCCGCGGACTTCGACGTGGAAGGCACGACCAGCCTGGGCCTTCAGATCGTCCGGACGCTGATCGTCGGGGAACTCGGCGGCCGCCTCGACTTCCGCCCCCGCCCCGGCGGCGGCACCGAGGTCGTCGTCGACATCCCCCTCACGGCCCGCCAGTCCCCCCGCCACCAGCCCCCAAGACCCGCCTGACCCTGAACGCGGGACGCTGAGCGCGGGTGAACGCGGGACGCTGAGCGCGGGATCGTTAAATGCGGGACCTTCAGACGCGAGCGCGGGCGGCGCGGCGCTTCAACGCGCGGCGTTCGTCTTCGCCCATGCCGCCCCAGACGCCGGACTCCTGGCCGGATTCGAGCGCCCAGCGCAGGCAGGCGTCGGTGACGTCACAACGCCGGCATACCTGCTTGGCCTCTTCGATCTGCAGGATCGCGGGCCCGGTGTTGCCGATCGGGAAGAACAGCTCGGGGTCCACGTCACGGCAGGCTGCGCGGTGGCGCCAGTCCATGCGGTCCACTCCTTCGTCAGGTGGTGGAGAGACTCCACTCTTGTGAACGGTTTCACATGTCGCGAACACCCGGGTGGCGGTGGCCATCTCCAGGGGTGAATGTTCGGCGGCGCTGCGGGACAGGAGACCGGCGTCGTCGGGGATCTCTTGTCGGTGGGCGCACTTTGAGCGTGTCAGGGCAGGCTGGGGCGACGCAAGACCTTTGAGAAAGGATTCTCAAAGTATGGATGTCGCATGTGTCACATCCGTGGGTCGAGCGTGTTACTTGGCTCTCGCCTGGCGGCCCATACGGCCTCAAATGACGATGCGTATTGCCTTCGGGACCGAACGGAACGTCACGCTGCGCTGTTCGCCAAGGTAGTCGCCGTCCAGCTGAAAGGCCATCGGACGCTCCGCGCGCAACGTGACCTCCGCCGCATCGTGCACGTTCACCACGTGCCGTCCCTGCACCGGACGGGCGCGGGCGGTGAGCATCTGCGCCACCGCCCCGAGCGTCGGGCCGACGTCCAGCGAACGCATGCCGAACACGTCCAGGCCGCGAGAGAAGTTCGCCTTGGGACTCGGATTCACCGGGAGGCGGCCCATGAAAGTCCATGGAGAAGTATTCGAGATGAACGCCAGGAACAGTCCGGTTTTCGGCGGGCGTCCCGGCTGTTCCAATGTGAGCGCGGGACGCCGGCGATCCGTGCCGGAGAAGAAATGCCGGATCGCCGTCTGCACGTACAGCGAGTTGTACGCGGTGGCGCCGGCCGCGCGGCGGCGCTCGACCTCCCGGACGACCTCGGCGTCCAGCCCGACGCCCGCGCAGAACGTGAAATAGCGCTCCGCGCCGCCCGGATGGGCGGCCGTGCAGAGCCCGATCGTCCGGTACCGTCCCGCGCGCAGCGCTTCGAGGACCGCCTTCGTCGCGCCGATCGGGTCGCCCGGCAGGCCGAGCGTGCGGGCGAACACGTTGGTGCTGCCGGACGGCAGGACCGCCAGCGCCGGCAGGTCCGGGGACGGCCCGTGGGCGAGCAGCCCGTTGACGGCCTCGTTCACCGTGCCGTCGCCGCCGAGCACGATCACGACGTCGTAGCCGTCCACGGCCGCCTGCCTGGACAGCTCGGTCGCGTGGCCGCGGTGGCCGGTCTCGGCGAGGACGAGATCGAGGTCGCCGGCGAAGGCCCGCATCAGGATGTCGCGGGCCCGCCGGGAGGTGGAGGTCGCCTTGGGGTTGGCGATGAGCATGGCGCGCACGGCGTCAGGGTATCGATCGTTCCGGATGCGTTTCGCCCGGTGTCGCCTGTCGTTCCAGGGGACGACCCTCCAGGCCCCGGACAAGATGACCTTGAGCACGGTCCAGAGGCGGGTACGAGTAGGGTTTCGGGTTGTGTCCAAGCGTCCCATCACCGTGCAGGCCGCCGCCGCTCTTGAGGCCGTGGAGGGCGCCGCCGCCGTCGGATTCGGCGTCTTCACCGGAGTGGAGACCGCCACCGGCGGCGCCGTCGACCCGCCCAGCGCGATCGGGGTCACCGTCCTCGCCCTCGCCGGCGGCCTCGGCATGCTCGCCTGCGCCCGGGGGCTGCTGCGCGCCGACCAGTGGAGCCGCGCCCCCACGGTGCTGACCCAGCTGTTCGCGCTGCCGATCGCGTGGTCGCTGTGGCAGAGCGACCGGCCCGCGGTCGCGGGCCCGATGGCGGCGGTCGCCGTCCTCGCACTCGTCACCGTGCTCAGCCCGCCCAGCACCGCCTGGCTGATCACCGACCACGACGAGGACGAGGCCGGAGAGCACGATGAGGGCGCCGATGCGCTGGAGAACGCTGAGCCCGAGCCCGAGCCCGAGCGGGCGCAGGGCCACGGTGAACCGCGGTCCCTGGGACAGCGCCTCAAGGACCGCCTGAAAGAGCAGCCCACCAAGGACTGACCTGTTCGTGCGGGGAGACGCCCCGCACGATCGGGCTACTCGTCGGCGGTGAGGCCCTCGCGGAGCTGGGCCAGGGTGCGGGCGAGGAGCCGGGACACGTGCATCTGGGAGATGCCCAGCTCGGCCGCGATCTGCGACTGGGTCATGTTGCCGAAGAACCGCAGCAGCAGGATCTTCTTCTCGCGGGCGGGGAGCTTCTCCAGCAGCGGTTTCAGCGACTCGCGGTACTCGACGCCCTCCAGCGACTCGTCCACCATGCCGAGGGAGTCGGCCACGGCGGGCGCGTCCTCGTCGCCGGAGTCGGGCGCGTCCAGGGAGACCGTGGAGTAGGCGTTGGCGGACTCCAGGCCCTCCAGCACCTCCTCCTCGCTCATCTGCAGGTGCGCGGCCAGCTCGCTGACGGTCGGGGCGCGGCCCTCCCGCTGGGCGAGATCGCTGATCGCCTTGGTCAGGGAGAGCTTCAGCTCCTGGAGGCGGCGCGGCACGCGCACCGCCCAGCCCTTGTCGCGGAAATGCCGCTTGATCTCACCGACGATGGTGGGCGTGGCGTAGGTGGAGAACTCCACGCCGCGTTCCAGGTCGAACCGGTCGATCGACTTGATCAGACCGATCGTGGCGACCTGGATCAGGTCATCCAGCCACTCGCCGCGGTTGCGGAAGCGGCGGGCGAGGTACTCCACCAGCGGCAGGTGCAGTTCCACGAGCTGGTCGCGGATGCGCTGGCGCTCCGGGTCGCCCTCCGGCAGCTCGGCCAGGCGCTCGAACAGGCCACGGGCGCGGGCGCGGTCCGGGACCGCGCTCTCGGACCGCTCGTTGCCCGCGCCGGCGATCGTCGTCTTCTCTGTCACGGGGCCCCCGCCGTGCCGCGGCGCTTCTGCAGCGTCACGGTGACCCGGTCGTCGGCGCCGACCTGCGCGTCGACCTCGCCCGCCAGTGACGACAGGACGGTCCAGGCGAAGGTGTCGCGGCTCGGCACCTCGCCGTCCACGGTCAGCACGGACACGGAGATGCGCATCGCCTCGCCGGTCAGCTCGAACTCGCAGACCAGGTCCGTTCCCGGGACGGCCTGGGCGAGCAGCATCGCGCACGCCTCGTCGACGGCGATGCGCAGGTCTTCTATCTCGTCCAGCGTGAAGTCCAGTCTGGCCGCCAGGCCCGCGGTGGCGGTCCGCAGGACGGACAGGTAGGCGCTCGCGGCGGGCAGCTTCACCGTCACCACGTCGCGGACGGACAACTTCGTACTGGTCGGCATCGCAGCGGTTTCCTCGGTCACGTCACTCCCTCGCAGGATGGTCCCGCTGCTTCCGAAACTACCGCCTGCAAGCCCCTGTTCGAGACTTCAAAGACCCGTGTCTGAGGTGTTTATTGCAGTGCGCTCCTCCTTCGGTCGCGATCGCGGCGGTTCGGGTCAGCGCGTGGCCGGGGTCAGGGGCTCGGGTTGTTGCGTATGTGGGTGCGGGTTCGCGGTTTCGTTCGGGTCCGGTGGGAGGAGGGCGCCTCGGTGGGCTATGACCTGGGCGGCCAGTTCTGTCGCTGACTCCGCGGCCGCTCTGCGGGAGGCGCCGGTGAGGCGGGCCGCCAGGTAGGCGCCGTTGTAGGCGTCGCCGGCAGCTGTGGTGTCGATCACATTTGTGTCGGGGACGGCGGGGACGGGGTCGTGGGTGGTGGCGTCGGCGATCAGGCTGCCCTGGGCGCCTTGTTTTACGGCCATCTCGGTGACGCCTTTGGCGCGCAGGCGGTGGACGGTGTCCGTGGCGGACGCGTCGCCGAAGACGGCCTGGTCGTCGGTGAGGGTGGGCAGGGCGATGTCGGTGCGGGACAGGACGGCGTCCATGGCGGCGGCCGCGGCGGCGGGGGAGGGCCATCCGGCGGGGCGGTAGTTCGTGTCGAACGCGACCAGGCCGCCGCGGCGGCGCGTCTCGTCCAGGACGGCGAGGAGGCGGTCCCGGGCGGGGGCCGACAGGATCGACAGGGTGATGCCCGACAGGTAGACGAGGTCGTGACCCGCGATGGCGTCGTCGATCTCGGTGGTGTGGGACGGGCCGAACAGGCCACGGGCGGCGGACTGCGACCGGTAGTACTGGAACGTTCTCTCACCGTGCTCGTCGGTGCGGATGAGGTAGAGGCCGGCTTGGCCGCCCGGGACGGCGCGGGTGTGCGCGGAGCCGACGCCGTGCGCGGCCCATGACTCCCGCATCCGCGTGCTGTAGGGGTCGTCGCCGATCAGGGTGACGAACTGGACGTCGGCCGTCCCGGGCGCGGCGCTGCGGGCGAGGTAGGCGGCGACGTTGAAGGCGTCCCCGGCGTAGCCGAGGCCGAGGCGGTCGGGGGCGACGTGGCTCAGCTCGATCATGCACTCGCCGAGCAGGGCGATGCGTGCGGGGCGTCCGGTGTTCGCTCTCGCCGCGGTGTCCAGCGCGCTCATGGCGGTCCTCTCTACGGGGCGTCCGCGATAGGGCGACAATACATCTAGACAACAAGTGATCTAATGACTAAGACTTCCTGTGCCTAGACTCACATGAAAGGACGCGCATGCACGACGATCAGATGCGAGGCTACGACGAGAACGGCTACGCGATCTTCAAGAACGTCCTCGATCCCGCGCTGATCGCGGAGGCGGATCAGCACGTCAGGTGGCTGCAGGAGCGCTATCCCGACCGGACGGGCGAGGACCTGTCGACGGAGCTCGTCGCCAAGGACCCGTTCTGGGTGCGCCTCGTCTCCGACGACCGGCTGCTGGACGTCGCCGAGCGGTTCATCGGGCCCGACATCGCGCTGTTCGCGTCCGCGTACATCGCGAAGCCGCCGTTCACCGGGAAGGCCGTCCTGTGGCACCAGGACGGCGCGTTCTGGCCGCTGGAGCCGATGCGCGTCGTGACGCTCTGGCTCGCCATCGACCACTCGACGCCCGAGAACGGCTGCCTGCGCGTCATCCCCGGCAGCCACAAGGAAGAGCTGCACGGTGTCAGGGAGCGCGATGACGCCGAGGCCGTGTTCGGGGTGGAGAGCGCGGTCGGGGTGGACGAGTCGCGCGCCGTGGATCTGGTGCTCGAACCGGGGGACGTCGAGGTCCACCACCCGAACATCATGCACGGCAGCGACGCCAACGAGTCGCCGAACCGGCGCTGCGGGCTGACGATCCGGTACATCCCGACGTCGACGCGGATCACGCAGGAGCCGCTGCCGTTCCCGTCCGCGCTGCTGCTGCGCGGCGAGGCGGGCGTGAACGAGTACCAGCCGCGCCCGCGCTACGCGCCGGGCGAGCATTTCGCGTTCAGCGGCGCGGAGAGCTGGGGCTGACGCGGTTTGGCGTACCGACGACACCGGCCGTCCCGGAACTGGGGCGCCCGCGTCCACGAGATCACCTGGGCGGGGCTGGACGCCCTGGTGCTGGAGAACGAGCTGCTGCGGGTGACCGTCCTCGCGGGCAAGGGCGGCGACATCGCCGAGTTCTGCTTCAAGCCCCGCGACATGGACTTCGTGTGGCTGTCGCCGGACGGACTGCGTAACCCGCGGGACGTCGCGGGCGGCGGGGCCGACGACACCGCCGTGTTCCTCGACTCGTACGAGGGCGGGTGGCAGGAGGTTCTGCCGAACGGCGGCGCACCCAGCGACTATCGGGGTGCGGCGTTCGCGCAGCACGGCGAGGTGGCGGGGCTGCCCTGGGACGCCGACATCGTGGCCGACGGCGCGGACGAGGTCGCGGTGCGGCTGACCGTCCGGGCCAGGCGGATGCCGCTGCGGCTGGCGAAGACGCTCCGGCTCAGGGCCGGTGAGGCGGAGCTGGTCGTGGAGGAGGAGCTGGCCAACGAGTCCGGGGTGGGGCTGGACGTGATGTGGGGCCACCACATCGTGTTCGGCGCGCCCTTTCTGCGTCCCGGGCACCGGATCAGGCTGCCCGGCGGGGCGCGGGTCGTCCCGCACGAGACCGCGATCGCGCGGGGCGGCCGGCGGGTCGCCGCGGGCGGGCCGTACCGGTGGCCGCGGGTTCCGGGCGCTGGGGGCGGGGAGGTTGATCTGGACGTCGTCCCTGGTCATGGGGCTCCCAGTGAGATCGTTTACCTCACCGGGCTGGACGAAGGACGGTACGAGGTCGTCGATCCGGACGGCGGGCTCGGGCTGCGGGTGCGCTGGGACGCGACCGTCCTGCCGCACCTGTGGCTGTGGCAGGAGTCCGGCGCGACCACGGGCCATCCGTGGTGGGGACGCGCGTACGTGATGGGGCTCGAACCGTTCGCCGGATACCCGACGGACGGGCTCGCGGCGGCGGCCGGCAACGGCACCGCGCTGCGGCTGGACGCGCATTCCACCCGGAGCCTGTGGGTGCGCGCGGGCGTCATCGATGGGGAGGGCACGTGACGGAGTTCGACGGCAAGGTCGCGGTCGTGACCGGCGGGTCGCTGGGGATCGGGCGGGCCGTGGTGGAGCGGCTCGCGCGCGACGGCGCCGCGGTGGTGTTCTGCGGCATCGGCGAGGACGGCGTCCGCCGGACGGAGGCGGACCTGCGCGCGGACGGGCTGGACGTCGCGGGCGTCGTGGCCGACGTGACCGATGCCGCGCAGATGTCCGCGCTGGTCGGGACGGCCGTGTCCCGGCACGGAGGGCTCGACGTGGTGGTGACCTGCGCGGGCGTCCAGCGGTACGGGACGGTCGAGGAGACGTCCGAGGAGCTGTGGGACGAGGTGCTCGGCGTGAACGTCAAGGGCGTCTTCCTGACCTGCCGCGCGGCCGTCCCCGAGCTGCGGCGGCGCGGCGGCGGGACGATCGTGACGATGTCGTCGGTGCAGGCGTTCGTGTCGCAGGACCGGGTCGCCGCCTACAGCGCGAGCAAGGCCGCGATCAACGCGCTGACGCGGTCGATGGCGCTCGACCACGCCGCCGACGGGATCCGCGCGAACGTCGTGTGCCCCGGGTCGGTGGACACGCCGATGCTGCGCTGGGCCGCGGACCTGTTCCGCGGGGAGGTGAGCCAGGACGCGCAGGTCGCCGAGTGGGGGCGGGCGCATCCGCTCGGACGCGTCGCGCGCGCGGACGAGGTCGCCGAGGTGGTGGCGTTCCTCGCGGGGCCGCGCTCGTCGTTCGTGACCGGCGCCGAGCACCGCGTGGACGGCGGCCTCCTCGCCCGCAACCCGGCCGCCCTCCCAGAGATTCAGACCTAGATCGTCAGAGATCTAGACATCAAGTCATCTGATGAATCATGATGTCGGCTCATGAGCGTGAATTCCGTCCCCTTCCGGCGCCGGCGGGCGCGTGCCGCCGCCGTCGCGTCCGCCCTGCGCGCCCCCGGGTGACCTCCCGTCCGGGGGCGCGCGCTTCCCGTCCGACCTCTGGAGCGTGAACATGGATCCCGAACTCGCCGCCGCGCTCGACGGCATGCCGTACGTCGGGCTGTCCGACCCGATCAAGGCCCGTGCCTCGATGCGCGCCCTGGTCGACGCCCTGGACGAGCCGACCACGACCGGCGCGGACGCCGACGTCGAGGACAGGACGATCCCGGGCCCGCCCGGGGCGCCTGACGTCCCGGTGCGGATCTACCGGCCGCGCGGGACGACGCGTCCGGCGCCGGTGCTCGTGTACTTCCACGGCGGCGGGTTCGTCACCGGCGATCTGGAGAACGAGCACGGCCGCTGCCTGACGTTCGCCGGCGAGGACGGCATCGCGGTCGTGTCGGTCGGCTACCGGCTCGCGCCCGAGCACCCGTTCCCCGCCGGGTTCGCGGACTGCTACACCGCGACGGTGTGGGCGTACGAGCACGCGGCCGAGTTCGGCGGCGATCCGGAGCGGATCGCGGTCGGCGGCGGCAGCGCGGGCGGCGCGCTGGCGGCGGCCGTGGCGCTGCGCGCACGCGAGGCGGGCGGCCCGTCGCTGGTGTTCCAGATGCTGCTCTATCCCGTCCTGGACAATCGCATGGACACCCCGTCGATGCGGACGTTCACCGAGCCGCCGCTGTTCAACCGCGGCGACGTCGAGCACATGTGGCGCCACTACCTGGGCGGACGGGCCGGGGCCCGGGCCCGCGTCCCGGCATACGCGGCGCCCGCCAGGGCGGCCGACCTGCACGGCCTGCCGCCCGCCTACATGCTGATCGCCGAGCTCGACCCGCTGCGGGACGAGGACTTCGCCTACGCGCAGCGGCTGATCGTCTCGGGCGTTCCCACCGAGGTCCACCATGTGCCGGGCGCGTGCCACGGGTTCGACGGCATCATGTCGGCGCGGCTGGGACGGCTGGCCTTCGCGGAGCAGCGCGCCGTTCTGCGGCGCAACCTGCACGGACGACCTGCACGGACGACTGGACAGCAGCACCGGCTAAGTGATTAGATGACTTTACTTCTCAGGGACGAGGTGGCGATGTCACAGGATGTGGCCCGGCCGAGCCTGGCGGACGCGCTCACGGAGCGCATGCTGGAGCTGATCAGGTCGGACGGCCTGCGCGCCGGCGACCGGCTGCCGTCGGCGCGGGAGCTGTCGCAGCGGTTCGCGGTGACCACGCCGACGCTGCGGGAGGCGCTGCGCCGGCTGGAGGCGACCGGCGCGATCCAGCTCCGGCACGGCTCGGGCATCTACGTGGGCGCCGACCTCGAACGCGTCGTCATCCCGAACCCCAACGTCCGCATGCTGGAGAGCGACCGGCTCCTCCAGCTCCTGGACGCCCGGCTGCTCATCGAGCCGCCGCTGGCCGGACGGGCCGCCCGCCTGTCCGAGCCCGCCGACATCGACGTCCTCCGCGCCATCCTCGACCAGGCCGGCGCGGACCTGGCCGCCGTCGCCCACGAGGCGGACGCGCAGCCCCCGAACCCGCAGTCCCCGAACCCGCGGGCCGCGGGCAGGTCCGCCGCGGGCAGGCCCGGCACGGGCAGGCCCGGCACGGGCAGGCCCGGCACGGGCAGGTCCGCCGCGGACGCGCAGGGCGCGGAAGCACGCCTGCACAAGGCCAACATGGCCTTCCACCGCGAGGTCGCGGGCGTCGCGGGCAACTCCGTCCTCTGCGAGGTCATCGACTCGCTGCTGTCGGTGCACGCGTCCGAGCAGCGGGAGATACAACGGATCTTCGACGACCGCACCCGTGACTTCGAGGAGCACAAGTCGATCCTCGGGGCCATCGAGGCCGGCGCCGAGCGCGAGGCGGAGTCCCTGATGCGGGCCCATCTCGCCGACGTCAAGCACGTGATAGAGCAGCGCATCGCCTGACCGCGCATACCCTGCCGCCCGGTGGAACCGCCGGGCGGTCTGTTCACCCTTCCCACAATTCCCTCAAGCCGAATCCCCAGGTCATTCCGAAACCTCAGGTCCTTCGACCACCCCGATCGGGCACCCCGATGAAGGAGGCTCACCATGTTGTCGTCCAAGCGACTGCGGGTGACCGCGCTCACCGTGAGCGCGCTGCTGCTCGCCGCCGGCTGCGGGT
The DNA here is from genome assembly GCF_044326345.1 of Actinomadura sp. 9N215. Taxonomy (NCBI): domain Bacteria; kingdom Bacillati; phylum Actinomycetota; class Actinomycetes; order Streptosporangiales; family Thermomonosporaceae; genus Actinomadura; species Actinomadura sp. 9N215. The sequence goes on from NZ_JBIRBA010000012.1 coordinate 146,316, forward strand.
CCGGCGACTCCGGCGAGAGCGCGTCCGAGCTGAAGCTCTACAACGACAAGGGCGCCTGGAAGCCGTTCTTCGAGCAGATGGCCACCGTCGGCAAGCAGCAGACCGGCCTCGGCATGAAGCCCGTCGGCTACACGGACGAGCCGAGCTACACGGCGTTCATCAAGACCTCGTTCCGCACCAAGGTCAAGCCCGACCTGTTCACCTGGTCGACCGGCGGGCGCCTTGAGGAGATCGTCAAGCAGAACCAGGTCGCCGAGACGACGCAGATCTGGCAGGACGCCGTCAAGAGCGGCGACCTCACCGACGAGCTGAAGAAGTACTACACCGTCGGCGGCAAGCAGTACTGCGTCCCGCTGAACACCGGCTACTGGGGCATGTTCTACAACAAGAAGATCTTCGCGAAGTACGACCTCAAGCCGCCCACGACGTGGGCCGAGCTGGAGAAGACCGCGCAGACGCTGAAGTCGAAGGGCCAGATCCCCTTCCACCACACCACGCCGACGTCGCTGTTCTCCTTCGCCTGGTTCGAGCAGCTCCTCGCCGGGACCGACCCCGACCTGTACGAGCGGCTGTCGACGGGCCAGGCGTCCTACACCGACCCCGGCGTCGTCAAGGCCATGGAACGGTGGAAGTCGATGATCGACTCCGGCTGGTTCTCCAAGCCGGGCGACAAGGCCGACCCCGCCGACCACTTCAAGTCCGGCAAGGCCGCCATGGTCGTCAACGGGACGTGGTTCAACACGAGCATGACCCAGCGCGGCCTCAAGCAGGGCACGGACTACGGGTTCTTCTTCATCCCGAACGTCGACCCCGCGCTGCCGAAGCGGTCGCTGATCTTCGAGAGCGGGCCGCTGTGCTCGCTGCGCAAGGCGCCCGACACCGAGGCCAGCGCCAAGTACCTCAAGTGGTGGATCACGCCCGCCGCGCAGGAGAAGTGGGCCAACGCCCGCGGCGACGTGTCCGGCAACCCGAAGGTGAAGGTCGCCGACCCCGAGCTGGACAAGGTCACCAAGGAGGCGGCGTCGCAGCAGAACCGGCTCCTGCTGCGCTACTTCGAGGCCGCGCCGGCGCCCGTCCTCACCGAGGCGCTCAGCGGGTTCGACAAGTTCCTCAACGAGCCCGGCTCGTACATGGACGTCCTCAAGACCATCCAGAAGGCGAATGAGGACTACTGGAAGAACAACAAGGCCGGAAGCTGACTCGTCCATGAGCACGCAGAAGGCCACCGCCGACCGTCCCAAGCCCGAGGCGGTCGCGAGCGGACGCTCTCCGGACCGGCGCCGCCGCCTGCCGCGCGGCGGGGGCGGCGGCCGGTCCGGGAAGGGCTTCGCGCTGCACGGCCGGTTCCGGCACGTCTACGTCTCGCCGGCCGTGCTGTTCGTCGCCGTCCTGCTCTACCTGCCGTTCCTGTGGACGGCGTACCTGAGCTTCACCAGCTACGACGGCCTCGCCTCACCCGAGTTCAACGGCCTGGACAACTACCGGCGGCTGCTGGAGGACGACGCGCTCGTCACCTCGATCCGCAACACGCTGCTGTGGGTCGTCGGGACCGTCGTCCTGCCGGTCGGACTCGGTCTGCTCGTCGCCGTGCTGTCCTACGACCTCAAGCGCGGCTCGTGGTTCCGGCTCCCGTTCCTGCTGCCGTACGCGATGTCCGGCGCGGGCCTCGGCGTCATCTGGGGCTTCATCCTCCAGCCGGACGGCATGGCGAACCAGATCCTGACATTTCTCGGCATGCCGGGCGGCGACACCGCGTTCCTCCAGGACGGCCCCCGCAACACCATCGCGATGATCTTCGTGTGGACGTGGCAGCAGCTCGGCGTCAACATGCTGCTGTTCGTCGTCGGCCTCCAGTCGATCCCGAGGGCCCCGATCGAGGCGGCCCGCATCGACGGCGCGTCGGGCTGGTCGATGTTCCGGCACGTCATCTGGCCGCTGATGCGCCCGATCACCACGGTCGTGTTCGGCCTCGCGCTCGTCGCCGGGCTGAAGAACTTCGACATCGTGTGGGTGATGACGCAGGGCGGTCCCGGACGCTCGTCCGAGACGCTCGCCGTGACCATGTACCGGGACGTGTTCGTCGCCAACGAGTACGGGTACGGCTCGTCGGTCGCGGTGCTGCTCACCACCGTCACGGGCCTGGCCTCGTACATCTACCTGCGCCGACAGGTCGGCAGGGAGGAGACGCGATGAGGAGCCTGAGTCTCAACGTTCGCCGGGTCGTGCTGGCGTTGCTGGGCGTGGTGTGGCTGTTCCCCACCTACCTGATCGTCGCGAACGCCGTCCGTCCGTCGGACGACTACGACCCGTCGGACGCGGTGAATCCGCCGTCGTCGGTCGGCCTGTTCGACAACATCTCGCAGGCGTGGGACCGCACCGCCGTCGGCGACACGCTGCTGAGCACCCTGCTCTACAGCGTCGCCGCGCCCGCGATCGCCGTCCTGCTGGGCGCGCTCGCCGGGTACGCGATCGTGGTGCTGCGGCTCAGGCACGGCTTCGCCTGGTTCGTGGTGATCTTCGCGGGGACGGCGGTGCCGTTCCAGATGCTGCTGATCCCGCTGTTCGTCGGCTACAGCAAGGTTTCGCTGTACGACAACCAGCTCGGCCTGATCCTGATCTACTCGGCGGTCAACGTGCCGCTCGCCGCCCTGGTCATGCGGAACTTCTTCGGCAACGTCGCCGTGTCGATCTTCGAGGCGGCGCGGCTGGACGGCGCGTCCACCTTCCGCATCTTCTGGCGGATCTACCTGCCGCTGTCGTCGGCGGCGCTGGCCGCCGTGTTCATCCTGGAGTTCACGTTCGTGTGGAACGACCTGCTGTTCGGGCTCACGCTCTCGCAGTCGGAGACCGTCCGTCCCGTGTGGGCGGAGCTGTCTGCGCTCACCACCGACGTGTACGCCGGGACGCCCGTGCCGATCGCGCTGGCCGCCGGGCTGGTCGTGTCGCTGCCGACCGTCGTCCTGTTCCTGGCGACGCAACGCCTGTTCACCCGCGGCCTGACCCTCGCCCAATTCTGATCCGAAGACGCTCCCGAGAAGCTCCCTAGAGAGAGATTGACGCATAAAGATGACGAGTCGCCTGCTCCAGGCGAGCCTCGGCTCGCCCGACTATGACGGGATCCGCGACGCGCTGCGCCGCGACACGTCCGCCGAGGTGCTCGCGGTGCGCGGGCTGTCCGTCCGCGCCGCGGTGCTGCCGCTGTTCAGGCGGGACGAGGCCGGTGAGCTGCGGCAGGCCGTCCGGCTGACGCTGACCGGCGGCGGCCGGGTTGAGATCGCCCTCAAGGACGGCGACGCCGTCGTCGCCGACGCCTCCGCCTCGGGGGACGAGACGATCACGCTGCTCGTCCCCGAGGTGGACGTCCCGCGCCGCCTCACCCTGGAGGTCCGCGACGCGGACGGGCTCGTCGGGGCCGCGCCGCTCGACGTCACCCCGCAGCGCAAGTGGAACGTGTTCGTCGTCCACCACTCGCACCTCGACATCGGCTACACCGACACGCAGGGCACCGTCCTGCGCCACCACCTCGACTACCTCGACGCGGCGCTGCGCCTAGCGCGGGAGACGGACGGACGCCCCGACGACGCCCGTTTCCGCTGGTCGGTGGAGTCGTCCATGCCCGCGCTGCGCTGGCTGGCGACGCGTCCCGACGACCAGGTCGCCGAGTTCACCGAGCGCGTCCGCGCCGGGAACATCGAGGTCACCGCGTTCCCGATGCAGCTGCACACGGAGGCGTGCTCGACGGAGGAGCTGTACCGGCAGCTCCGCTTCGTCGAGCATCTGCGGAGCACGTACGGCATCGAGGTCCGGTCGGCGATGCACACCGACATCCCGGGCGCGGTCGTCGGGACGGTCGACGCGCTGAACGCGGCGGGCGTCCGGTATCTGGCCGCCGCGCACAACTGGGCCGGACGGTCCGTCCCGTACATCACGGGCGGCGACAAGCTCGCCCGCCCGTTCCGGTGGCGGTCGCCGGGCGGCGGCGAGCTGATCGTCTGGTTCACCGACACGCCGCACGGCATGGCCTACATGGAGGGCAACACGGTCGGGCTCGTCGACGGCTACGACCTCGCCGAGGACCTGCTGCCCCGCTACCTCGGGTCCCTCGCCGACCGGCCCTACCCGTACGGGCCGGGCACGTTCGGCTGGTACGCCGCGCCCGGCCAGGTCGGCGCCGCCAAGGCCCCCGACTTCCTGGACGCCGTCCACCTGCGCGTGCAGGGCGCGCACGCCGACAACGCCGGGCCTTCGATCGTCCCGGCCGACATCGCGCACCGCTGGAACGAGACGTGGGCGTATCCGCGCCTGCGGATGGCGACCAACGCCGACTTCTTCGAGTACGTCGAGGAGCACCACGGCGACCGCCTCCAGACCCACGAGGGCGACTGGACGGACTGGTGGGCCGACGGCCTCGGCTCCGGCGCCCGGCCGCTCGGCTACGTCCGGCGGGCGCAGAACGTCCTGCGGTCGGCGGAGACGCTGCACGCCCTCGCCGACGAGCGCAGCGGCGACTGGACCGGCGCGTCCGAGGCCATCGACGAGGCCTACGACCGGGCCGCGCTGTTCGACGAGCACACCTGGGGCGCCGCCAACCCGTGGGAGGACGCGGAGGAGGGCGGCGACTCCGGCGCCCTCCAGTGGACCCGCAAATCCCAGGTCGGCTACCAGGCCCACGACGACGCCCTCGACCTGCTCCAGGCCGGGGCGCGGCGGCTCGGTGCGACGTTCGGTCCCGCGCCGGACGCGCTCGCCTCGTTCCTCGTCGTCAACCCCGGGACGGCGGCCCGCACCGACGTGGCCCGCGCGTTCCTGCCCCGCGACGTCGTCGCCGTGGACGTCCCGGTCACGCTCGTGGACGCCCGCACCGGCGAGCCCGTACCGCACCGCGAGGAGGAGGTCGATCCGGACGAGTGGCCCACCCGCCCCATCGGCCGCCACCTGGAGATCGTCCTCCCGGATGTTCCCGGCCACGGGCACGTCAGGATCGACGTCGTCCGCGCCGAAACGGCCGCGCCCGAGCCCGAGGACCTCGGCGCCGACGCGACGATCGAGAACGAGTTCTACCGCGTCTCGTTCGACCTCAAGGAAGGCCACATCGGCTCCGTCTTCGACAAGACCGCGGGCCGGGAACTGGTGAACGCCGACGCCGTCGCCGGGTTCGGGCAGTACGTCTACGACCGGTACGCCACCGCGCCGCATTTCAACCACATGTCCGGGCACATGCTCGTCCATGACAAGACGATGCTCGGCGACCGGGCCGTCGCCACCCACGCGACCGTGACCCGCGCCGAACGCACCCCGGCGGGGGAGCGGCTCGTCGTCGAGCAGCACGGCAAGGGCGTCGACTGGCTGCGCACCACCGTCGACCTGTACGCGGGCGTGCCGCGCGTGGACGTCCGCTACCAGCTCGGCAAGCAGCCGACCGCGGCGAAGGAGGCGGTGTTCTTCGCGTTCCCGTTCGCCGTGGACGGGCCGCCCGCCTCCTGGGAGCTGACCGGCGGCGTCGGCGGCACCGGCGTCCCGAGCGTCCCGGGGTCGGCGGAGCACATGCGGCCGATCCGGCACTGGGTCGCGTTCGAGGACCCCGAGCTGACCGTCGCGTGGGCGACGCTGGAGGCGCCGCTCGTCCAGTTCGGCTCCATCCACATGCCGTACGCGCCGTTCCCGCCGACCCTCGACAACGAGGACGGCACCGTCTACTCGTGGGCGCTCAACAACATCTGGGACACTAACTTCCCGTCCCAGCAGCAGGGCGAGACCACGTTCCGGTACGCGCTCGCGTCCGGGGAGGCGGGGTCGGGCCGTCGGCTCGGCGCCCGAACGGCCGCCGGACTCACCGACCCGTTCGTCGCCACCCTCGCCACCGGTGCCGCCGAAGCCGCCGACGCCGGGACGTTCCTGCGCGTCGACGACCCCGACGTCCTCGTCACCTCCGTCGGCCGCGCCCGCGACGGCTACGGCCTGGCCGTCCGGCTCCAGTCGCTCGCCGCGGGCCCGGTGGAGACGAGCCTGCACGTGCCGGGCGCCACCGGCGCGCGGCTGAGCGGCGGGCTGGAGCGTGACCCGGCGGAACTGCCCGTCCGGGACGGCACCATGACCGTGACCCTGCCCGCGTGCGGCGTCGTCACCGTCACGGTTCGGCGTTGAGCACAGATCGGGGACCCATGAAGATCACAGGCATTCGCGCCACCACGGTCACCGTGCCGCTTGAGGCGCCGCTCCTGCACAGCAACGGCGCCCACTGGGGCCGCTTCGTCCGGACGATCGTCGAGGTCGAGGCCGACAACGGCCTCGTCGGGCTCGGCGAGATGGGCGGCGGCGGGCAGAGCGCCGAGGCCGCGTTCGAGGCCCTCGTCCCGCATCTGGAGGGGCACGACCCGTTCGAGCTGGAGGCGCTCCGCTTCAAGATCGCCAACCCGACGGCGAGCCTCTACAACAACCGGACGCAGATCCTCGCCGCCATCGAGTTCGCCTGCCTGGACCTCGTCGGGCAGCACCTCGGCGTCCCGGTGTACGACCTGCTCGGCGGACGCATCCGCGACTCCGTCCCGTTCGCGTCCTACCTCTTCTACCGCTACCCGGGCGCGGGCGGCTCCCGTGAGGTCCGGACGCCCGAGCAGCTCGTCGAGCACGCCCGCGCGCTCAAGGACGCGCACGGGTTCACCGTCCACAAGCTCAAGGGCGGCGTGTTCCCGCCGGGTCACGAGCTGGACTGCTACAAGGCGCTCGCCGACGCGCTTCCCGGCGACCGGTTCCGGTACGACCCGAACTCCGTCCTGTCCCTGGAGGAGGGCCTGCGGTTCGGGAAGGCGATCGAGGACCTCGACAACGACTACCTCGAAGACCCCGTCCTCGGGCTGGAGGGGCTCCGGCTCGTCCGCGAACGCGTCAACGTGCCGCTCGCGACCAACACCGTCGTCGTCAACTTCGAGCAGCTCGCCGCCAACGTGCTGCGCCGCGGCGCGGACGTCGTCCTGCTCGACACCACCTTCTGGGGCGGCATCCGGCCCTGCGTGAAGGCCGCCGCCGTGTGCGAGACGTTCCAGATCGGCGTGGCGGTGCACTCGTCCGGCGAACTCGGCATCCAGCTCGCGACCATGCTGCACCTCGGCGCCGTCCTGCCCAACCTCACCTACGCCGCCGACGCGCACTACCACCACCTCGCCGACGACGTCATCGAGGGCGGCCCGATGCGCTACACGGATGGGCGGATACCCGTCCCGTCCGGGCCCGGGCTCGGCGTCCGCCTGGACCGCGACAAGGTCGCCGAGTACGCGGAGCTCTACAGGGAGCTCGGCGGCTACCCCTACGACCGTGACCCCGGACGGCCCGGCTGGTACCCGATCGTCCCCAACGACCGGTGGGCCGACCCTGCCGTCCCACTCGCGGCACTCGATTAACCTGCACGGATGATCCGATTCGCGGTACCCGACGACGTCCCCGACATCCTGCGGCTGATCCGCGCGCTCGCCGAGTACGAGCGCGCGCCGGACGAGGTGAAGGCCACCGAGGAGCAGGTGCGCGAGAGCCTCTTCGGCCCCGACCCGAAGGTCTTCGCGCACGTCGCCGAGCACGAGGGCCGCGTCGTCGGGTTCGCCGTCTGGTTCCTCACGTACTCCACGTGGAACGGCACGCACGGCATCTACCTGGAGGACCTGTTCGTCGACCCGGGCGTCCGCGGTCACGGGTACGGCAAGGCGCTCCTCACCGAGCTGACCCGGATCGCGGACGAACGCGGCTACGGCCGCGTCGAATGGGCCGTCCTGAACTGGAACACGCCGGCGATCGGCTTCTACCGGTCCCTCGGCGCCCGCCCGCAGGACGAGTGGACGATCTACCGCCTCGACGGCGACGCCCTCACCGAGGCCGCCGGTCGTTACCGTCCGCCGCCCGAGCACACCGGGCACGGCGCCTCGGCATAACTGCCCTCGGCCACCACCACACCGGCGCCGAGGCAGTGCGTGCAGAGGCCCGAGGCCCGCACGGCCGGATGCTCCCACACAGGCGGAAGCGGCCCGTTCCCCCGGACGTCGAAACGCCGCCCGTCGTCCGCGGGCTCATGCTCCCCGCCGACGACCTTGCGGCCGTGGCAGTACATGCACATCAGTTGGAGCGGGCCCAGGCGCTGTTCGCCCGTCCCGCCGCATTCAGGGCATTCGATCTCGTCGCTCACACGCACCGCCGCGTTCGCAGCCCGCGCCGGGCACGAACTGCCCGGACATCCCACCTAGAAGGATGACCTGCGCACGCTCGCCCGGCAACGTCCTTTCCCGGCCGAATCACCGGCGGACCGCGCGCACGCGTGGCCGGCCCGGCCGGGGACGGCCGCGCACGGGGCCGTCCGGGCATGGTCGAGGCCCGGCCCCATCGGGGTCGGGCCTCGGTGTCCGCGCTGGTCAGCCCTGCTTGGTCTCCCAGAAGATCTTGTCGATCTCGGCGATCTTGGCGAGCAGTTGCTCCGCGACGCCGACGTCCATGCTGCCCTTGGTCCCGGTGGCGCCGGCGAGCTTGGTGGCCTCGTTGAACAGCTGGTGGAGCTGCGGGTACTTCTCGAAGTGCGGCGGCTTGAAGTAGTCGGTCCACAGCACCCACAGGTGCTCCTTGACCAGCTGGGAACGCTGCTCCTTGATCAGGATCGCCCGGGCCCGGAACTCCGGGTCCTCGTTGGCCGCGTACTTCTCGGCGATCGCCTTGACCGACTCGGCCTCGATCCGGGCCTGCGCCGGGTCGTAGACGCCACACGGCAGGTCGCAGTGCGCGGACACCGTGGTCTTCGGGCGCAGAAGCTTGAGCAACACCTGCGATTCCCTTCCCTCGTTGCGGATCATGCTCAGGTCACCGACATTACTCTTGTGCCCGTGGGCCCGTCCGGCCAGGGCGCTCGGTAATTCGGCCTAAGACCCGGACCGCGGCGCGGCCCGGAACCCTTCCAGCCATGTTCATGACCGCCGTCCCGCGATCTATGCGGGCGGACGAGGAGGACCATGCGGCGTCACCTGGTGCTCGGGGCCCTGGCCGGCGCGGCGGCGCTCACGCTCGCCACCGCCCGCGGACGCCTGCGCACCGTCGAGGTCACCGGCGACTCGATGCTCCCGGCCCTGAAACCAGGCGACTGGCTCCTGATCCGCACCGGCGTCCGCCCCGAGGTCGGCGACGTCGTCGTGGCCCGCCACCCGGACCACCGCGACCTGCTGATCGTCAAACGCGCCGACCACCGCGCGGGCGGCGGCTGGTGGCTGGAGAGCGACAACCAGCGCGCCCGCGGCCGCCGCGACAGCTGGGACTTCGGCGCCGTCCCCGACGCCCTCATCCTCGGCCGCGCAGTAGCCCGCTACTGGCCCCCACCCCCCACAACGCTCCGCCCCACCTTCCGAAGCGCAAACACCTGACAAGCGGTTTCAGACGCCGGGCCGACTTCCTGCCGGCCTGCTCGGTCATGGCGTCGGTACCGCCCGGACGCCTCGGCCGTGGTGTCGACAACCAGTGCTTCACCTACGACCACCTGCAACGCGTCACCCATGCCTGGACGCAGACCACCGGCACCTGCGCCGGCGAACCCACCACCGCTCTCATCGGCGGCCCCGCCCTCTACTGGCAGAGCTTCGCCTACGACACCGCAGGCAACCGCACCGGCGAAACCCGGCACGGCATAGGCGGCGTCGCAGACACCGTCCGTACCTACACCTACGCGCCCCCGGGCCAGGGCAACCGCCTAACCCAGGTAACCCAGACCGGCCCCACAGGTGACCGCACAGACACCTACGCCTACGACGCCACCGGCAACACCACGAACCGCACCATCGACGCGGGCGCCAACCCCGGCCAAACCCTGGAATGGGACACCGAAGGTGAACTGGCCAAGGTCACCGAAAACGGCAACGACGTCACCTTCGTCGACGACACCGACGGCAACCGCCTGATCCGCAGGGACTCCGCCGGAACCACCCTCTACCTACCCGACGGCACCGAACTACGCGCTCTCAACGGTGCCGCCACCGCCACCGGCACCCGGCACTACACCTTCACCGGCCAGACCGTCGCGATGCGCACCTCCGACGGCAAGATCACCTACCTGACCGGCGACCACCAAGGACCCCATCGGCAAGACCCCGCCCAACGAGCGCAAGGGATCCGTGCGCTGCCATTCCTACTGCGGCCCGGTCACCCCCAGGGGCGGTGCCAAGCGCGGCGGGGACCACCTCGCCGCACCCGTCCCCGGCCACGCCCTGCCGAGAAAGACCTACCTGCACCTGCTCAACCTCGGATACCGCGGAAGCCAGGATTTCACCCTCCGCGACGCCATCGCCTACCTAGGCGCCGGCCTGGACGACAACGAATGGGACGGATTCTGCCGCACCATCAACGCCAGCGCCCAAGCCAATGCCACATCAACCCCTTCACCGGCCACGACACCTCCGACTCCGGCCTGAAACCCGCCCTCGTCGCCGGCGGAGTCGCCGCCATCGTCATCGCCGGCGTGGCCCTCTGCGCCGCCGGATGCTGCGAATCCGGAGCCTTCGAGGCAGCCGGCCTCGCCTGCGCGCGATCAGGCGCGTGCCGCGGCGCGATCTCGGCGGCCATGAGCGCCGGCGGCGCCCTCAACAGCGGCTACGGCGCCGGAGAGGCCCCAACCGGAGCCATGGGCAGAGCAGGATCGTGGCTGAGCAAACTTGGCTGCCGCAGCAGCTTCGTCCCAGGCACAAAGGTCCTCATGGCCGATGGAACCAAGGTTCTGGCGATCCTGAATTCGAACAGCAAGGAGATGTTCCTGGTGGCCGTGGGTCACCGCCTGGGGATCTCGACACGCGACGCCTTCACGAGAGACGCCTCTCAAGCGGTACGGCAGGCCCGGGCCTGCAACGAGATGATGATCGCGATTTGGTCGCAGATTTGGTCGATAAAAGAGGAGGCGGTGAATGGCTATCCGGATTCTGAGTTCCTGTCGATTCTGCTCGAAAAGGCTGACATGGGTGATGCGAGAAGGCATCTTAAATTTGCCATTGAGGGTGCTTTGAGCTTGGTGAATGGCAGCGGGGTCCAAGGTCAGAAATGATAAGTCCGGGACCCGTGGGTGGTGGGCTGGTAAATGAGCGATCACGATGGACGGCCCACAGGTGCGCGTAGATCTCCGAAGCGGATCGGTGCGTCAACGTGATGAGTGCCAGGACGTGCCCGCTGGACCGTGTGTTGATCGAGATTCTGTTTGTGAGGCTCGCCTTCTGGTCGCGGTGGATAGGGTCGGCCGATGGGTGAGAGTCGCACGGTTGCGCAGTCGTTGGCGGGGGTTCGGGATGCCCCGTCCGCCTTCGTGTTCATCGAGTGGTTCGCCCGGGAGTGGCTGACGCCGCTTCGGGACGGTGATGGATGTACTGCCGAAGAGGTGGCCGCCGTTGAGGAGCGGCTTGGGTCCCGCTTGCCCGCATCGATGGTCTCCTTCTACCGGTTGCTCGGAAGACGGAGGGACCTCACCAGTAATCAAGACCGTCTGGTGCCCTTGAACTCGTTGAGGGTGGAGGACGGGGTGCTGATCCACCGGATCGAGGCGCAAGGATGTGCGAGCTGGGGCATCCAGGTCTCCGACCTGGGGTCGGCCGACCCGCCGGTGGTCTGCGGCGGATATCGGGACGGCGGCCCGTGGCGACGGTTTCTAGGGTCGTTCTCGCTGGCTGCCGTGGAGATGGTGCTGTACGAGGCCGTCTTCGCCGCTGCCGAGGGGTGTCATGACAATCGCGAGCTGGACGACGCGGACATTGTGAAGCTGGAAGCGCGGTATGAACGCCTTCCGTTTCCCGACTATCCGGGCTGGTGGCAGCCTGACGTCCAGCCGGGGATCCGCTGGTTCGCCGGATCCGACGTCCTGCTCCGGGAAGACAGCCGGACGTGGCTTTGGGTACTCACGCGAAACAGCGCAAGCCTTGCCCGTGTTCGGGATGTGTTGCCGGGAGACTGGCTCATGGCGTCCGAGCGTGGTTAGGCGAAGAAGCCGGATTCGTTGTTGCGGGCACCGGTGAGGAAGGCTTCCCATTCGGTGCGGGTGTAGATGATGACTTCGGCGTCGGGGTGGCGGCTGTGCCGGACGGCGACACGATCCGTCCCGTCCGCGCAGGGGTGGCGCCCCGGCTGTTCGCGCTGGTGCGGGAGGACTTCGACGAGGACGACACCGTCGGGATCGCGTTGCCGGACGGGGCCGCGGTCACCGTGCCAACGAGCGGGCGCGGACTCGGGCGGTGGATCATTGCGGAGAGCGCGTCCGGGCGGATGCTCTCAGAACTGGTCTGGATGTCCCCGGCACAGTGAGTTCGGGGGACGTCGGAAGGCCCCCGGCCCCTTGATGAGGTCGGGGCCCTCGATGGGGTGTTTTTCAGATGCGGGCGACGCCCTCCTTGCGGGCCTGGGCGGCGACGGCGTCGGTGACGGCGGGGGCGACTCGGGCGTCGAAGGGGCCGGGGATGACGTAGTCGGGGGTCAGGTCGTCGCCGACGATGTCGGCCAGGGCCTTTGCGGCGGCCAGTTTCATGCCCTCGGTGATGGAGTGGGACCGGACGTCCAGGGCGCCTCGGAAGATGCCGGGGAAGGCCAGGACGTTGTTGATCTGGTTCGGGAAGTCGCTGCGGCCCGTCGCGACGACCCTGGCGTGGCGGCGCGCGACCTCCGGGTCCACCTCGGGGGTCGGGTTGGAGAGGGCGAAGACGATGGCGTCCTGCGACATCGTGGCGACGCACGACTCGTGGACGGTGCCGCCGGAAAGGCCGATGAACACGTCGGCGCCGCGTAGGGCCTCTTCGGTGGAGCCCTTCAGGTGGGAGCGGTTCGTGATCGCGGCGATGCGCTCCTTGACGGGGTTCAGGCCGTCGCGGCCCTCGTAGATGAGGCCCTTGCTGTCGGAGAGGGCGATGTCGCCGATGCCGGCCTCGATCAGGATCCGCGAGACCGCGATGCCGGACGCGCCCGCGCCGGCCACCACCGCGCGCAGGTCGGACAGCGGGCGGCCGACCAGCCGGGCCGCGTTGGTCAGGGCGGCGAGCACGACGATCGCGGTGCCGTGCTGGTCGTCGTGGAAGACGGGGATGTCGAGCGCGGCGCGCAGCCGGTCCTCGATCTCGAAGCAGCGGGGGGCGCTGATGTCCTCCAGGTTGATGCCGCCGAAGCTCGGCGCCATCCGGACCACCGTGTCGACGATCTCGTCGACGCCCGTGCAGCTCAGGGCGATCGGCACGGAGTCGACGCCGGCGAACTCCTTGAACAGCAGCGACTTGCCCTCCATGACCGGCATGGACGCGGCCGGGCCGATGTCGCCGAGCCCGAGCACCGCGGTGCCGTCGGTGACCACGGCGACGACCTTCGATGTCCAGGTGTACTCGTAGGCCAGCTCGGGGTGGTCGGCGATCGCGGTGCAGACGCGGGCGACGCCCGGGGTATAGGCCAGGGAGAGGTCGTCTTTGTCGCGGACCGGAATGGTGGAGCGCATCTCCAGTTTTCCGCCGCGGTGCAGTGGGAAGGCCGGATCGTCGTCCAGGGAGGACGGTTCGGAGGGAACGGGTTGAACGGCCACAGCGACCCCTGTCAGTGGAAGTTGGCTTTCCTTGGATGCCGCCGCGGTGGTGGTGGTCTGGTGGCCGGCCCACCGGGTGGTCATCGCGCGACGTACGGGGGTCACCCGTTGTCTGATTGTGCCATACCCGCCGTCAAATCCCGATTGAAGGCCGATCGTGGCAAGGGTCACGCGAACGTTGCCATGGTGTAGCGATCCGGTTGCACAGCGTGGGGAACGCCGAAGGCGGCGTACCGTCCCGGGGCTCGCTCGTTGCGTTATTGTTTCGCACCCTTTATCCAGATCAGGGAGGTTGTACGCCAAGATGTGCACCTGACCCATGGATCTACGCGGATCCGACGCAACCATCTGGAGGGGGACCAGTGAACACCGGTTCTCTGCGCCGTCACGGAATCGTGACGGGCGTGCTTGTGCTGACGGGCGCGCTCGCGCTTTCGGCGTGCGGCGAGAAGAAGGACGACACGGGTGGGGGCCCGAAGATCACGGCATCGGGCGGCGTGGACGCGGGACTGGTGGCGATGGTCCCCGACGCGATCAAGTCGGACGGCAAGATCATCATTGGCACGGACGCCACCTACGCCCCGAACGAGTTCCTGGACGCCGACGGCAAGACCGTCGTCGGCTGGGACCGGGAGCTGTTCGACGCTGTCGCGGCCAAGCTCGGGCTGAAGACCGAATGGGTCTCCAGCAAGTTTGACGACATCATCCCGGGCGTCCAGTCCGGCAAGTACGAGGCGGGCGTCTCCTCGTTCACCGTCAACGACGAGCGCAAGCAGGCCGTCACGATGGTCAGCTACTTCAACGCCGGCACCCAGTGGGCGACGAAGAAGGGCAACCCGCAGGGCGTCCAGCCCGACAACGCCTGCGGCAAGAAGATCGCGGTGCAGAAGGCCACCGTCCAGGTCGAGGACATCCAGAAGCGCTCGAAAGAGTGCACGACCGCCGGCAAGCCCGCGATCACCGTCGACCAGTACCAGGGCCAGGACCAGGCGACCGCGGCGATCGTGTCCGGCAAGGACGACGCGGGCCTCGCCGACTCGCCGATCATCGCCTACGCGGTGCAGAAGACCAACGGGCAGCTCGAACTGCTCGGCGAGATCTACGAGGCCGCCCCGTACGGCTTCATCGTGCAGAAGGATCAGACGCGCTTCGCCAAGGCCATCGCCGGGGCCACGAAGGCGCTCCAGGCCGACGGCACCTACAAGAAGATCCTGGAGAAGTGGAACGTCCAGGCGGGGGCGGTCAACGACGCGGCCGTGAACCCGTAGCCGATGGCGGATCTCACCGAAGACAAGCCGGTCCCGGCGCGGCCTGAGGCGATCAAGGCCGTGCCGGTCCGGCATCCAGGCCGCTGGGTGGCGGTGGCGGTCATCGCGGTCCTCGCCGCGATGTTCGCCCACATGCTCGTCACCAACGAGAAGTTCAAGTGGTCGTTCATCGTCGACAACGCGTTCCGCCCCAACATCATCGAAGGCGTCCGGACCACCATCGCGCTGACCGTGCTCGCGATGGTGATCGGCGTCGCGTTCGGGATCGTCCTCGCCGTGATGCGGCTGTCGGACAACCCGGTCCTCAGCGGCGTCGCCTGGCTCTACACCTGGTTCTTCCGGGCCGTCCCGCGCCTCGTGCTGGCGATCCTGTTCGGCAACATGGGCATCCTGTACTCCGAGTACCGCGTCGGCGGGGTGCCGTTCGCGGGGCAGCTCGGCGACCTGATGGGCGTCGACATCGACGCCACCCTGTTCACCCTGGACGCGCGCACGCTGCTGACCGGGTTCATGGCGGGCCTGCTGGCGCTGGCGCTGTCGGAGGCGGCCTACATGGCCGAGATCGTGCGCGCCGGCATCCTGTCGGTCGACCCCGGCCAGGAGGAGGCCGCGGCCGCGCTCGGCATGTCGCGGTTCCAGACCCTGCGCCGGATCATCCTGCCGCAGGCCATGCGGGTGATCATCCCGCCGACCGGCAACGAGACCATCGCGATGCTCAAGGACACCTCGCTGGTGGCGTTCGTCCCGGTCACCAACGAGCTGTTCTTCCAGCTGCAGGCCGTCGGCTCGCGGACGTTCAACGTCTTCCCGATGCTCGTCGCGGCCTGCGTCTGGTACCTGATCCTGACCAGCTTCCTGCTGGTCGGGCAGTACTTCATCGAGCGCCACTTCGCCCGCGGCTCGGGAGTCTCCAAGGAGAAGAGGGCCGGGCTGCGCGCTCTCGGCTTCGGCAGCGGCGGAGGCGGCGCGGCGGGAGGGGGAGGAGGGGCATGAGCGTGCCGGACGACGGCGACGGCGGCGGCGGCGACGGCCTGATGGTGAAGGCGGAGGCGGTGCACAAGAGCTTCGGCCGCCTTGAGGTGCTGAAGGGCATCGACCTGGAGGTCAGGTCCGGCGAGGTGATGTGCGTCGTCGGGCCGTCCGGGTCGGGCAAGTCGACGTTCCTGCGCTGCATCAACCATCTGGAGAAGATCAACTCGGGGCGGCTGTGGGTGAACGGCCACCTGGTCGGTTACCGGGAGTCGGGCGGCAAGCTCTACGAGCTGCGCGACCGCGAGGTCGCCGCGCAGCGCCGCGAGATCGGCATGGTGTTCCAGCGGTTCAACCTGTTCCCGCACATGACGGCGCTGGAGAACATCATGGAGGCGCCGCACCGGGTGAAGCGGCTGCCGAAGTCGGAGGTCAGGGATCGGGCGCTCGCGCTGCTGGAGCGGGTCGGGCTCGCCGACAAGGCGCAGAGCCATCCGGCGCAACTGTCCGGCGGGCAGCAGCAGCGCGTCGCGATCGCGCGGGCGCTGGCCATGGAGCCGGCGCTGATGCTGTTCGACGAGCCGACG
This sequence comes from Actinomadura sp. 9N215, assembly GCF_044326345.1. Taxonomy (NCBI): domain Bacteria; kingdom Bacillati; phylum Actinomycetota; class Actinomycetes; order Streptosporangiales; family Thermomonosporaceae; genus Actinomadura; species Actinomadura sp. 9N215. Next base: position 162,689 of record NZ_JBIRBA010000012.1, read on the forward strand.
TCCGCGCTGGACCCGGAGCTCGTCGGCGAGGTCCTCGACGTCATGAAGGGCCTGGCGCTCGACGGCATGACGATGATCGTCGTGACGCACGAGATGGGGTTCGCCCGGGAGGTCGGCGACTCGCTGGTCTTCATGGACGACGGCGTCGTGGTCGAGAAGGGCACCCCGCGGGCGGTGCTCGCCGACCCGCAGCACCGGCGCACCAAGGACTTCCTGTCCAAAGTGCTCTGACCGGCGACCCCTTGGTGGGGCGGACGGTCCGTCCCTGGGGGGCGGGCCGTTTCGCCGCGGGACGGACGGTTAGTGTGCGTCCATGTTCGCTGTCACGGCTACGAAGATCGACGCAGACAATCCGCTGGACGGGCTGACGGCAGGGGAGCGGCCCGACCCCGACGTGCCGGACGGCTGGACGACCGTCACGGTGAAGGCGGCCGCGCTCAACCACCACGACCTGTGGTCGCTCAAGGGCGTCGGCCTGCCCGCCGACCGGCTCCCGATGATCCTCGGCTGCGACGCGGCCGGGGTGGACGAGGACGGCAACGACGTCATCGTCCACTCGGTGATCGGCGACCCGGGCCGGGGCGGCGGCGACGAGACCCTCGACCCGAAGCGGTCGCTGCTGTCGGAGGTCCATCAGGGGGCGCTGGCGGAGAAGGTCGCGGTGCCGCGGCGCAACCTCGTCCCGAAGCCGGCCGAGCTGTCGTTCGAGGAGGCGGCGTGCCTGCCGACGGCGTGGCTCACCGCGTACCGGATGCTGTTCGACAAGGCGGGCCTGCAGCCCGGCGCGTCCGTGCTGGTGCAGGGCGCGGGCGGCGGCGTCGCGACGGCGGCGATCGCGCTGGCGTCGGCGGCCGGCTACCGCGTCTACGCGACCAGCCGGACCGAGGCGAAGCGCAAGCGGGCGCTGGAGCTCGGCGCGGACGCCGCGGTCGAGACGGGCGCGCGGCTGCCGGAGCGGGTCGACGCCGTCATCGAGACCGTCGGGCAGGCGACGTGGTCGCATTCGCTGAAGTCGCTGCGGCCCGGCGGACGGGTCGTGGTGTCCGGCGCGACCAGCGGGGCGGTGCCGCCGGCGGAGCTGAACCGGGTGTTCTTCCTGCAGCTGTCGGTGGTCGGGTCCACGATGGGGACGCGGGACCAGCTGGAGCGGCTGGCGCGGTTCCTGGTCAAGACGGGCACGAGGCCGGTGGTCGACCGGACGCTGCCGCTGAGCCGGGCGCGCGACGGGTTCGCCGCGATGGCCGAGGGCGACCTCTTCGGCAAGATCGTCTTCACGCCCTGACGATCAGGGGCGGGCCTTGCCCTCGCGGCCGGGGGCGGGCCTGCCCTTGCGGAAGATCTCCTGCTTCAGGCGGTCGCAGGTGTCGTCGAGGAGGGTCTGGGCGGCGGCGAGGTCGTCGTCGTCCAGCCGGGCCGACTTCGCGGCCTTGCGGACGTCCTCGACGAACCCGCGGAGCAGCCGCTCCAGCTTGAGGCGGGCGACGTCGTCGCGGGTGCCGGTCGCCGTCTTCCAGGCGTCCTCCCAGTTCTGCCGCCACTCCTCCTTCCACGCCTGCGTCTGCTCGCGCCAGTACTCCTTCTGGCGCTTCCACTCGTCCTTCTGGCGGCCCGTGGTCTCCTTCCAGGCGTCCTTGGACGTGGTCTTGCCCTGGTCGCGCATCGTCCGGGCGGCCTGGGTGAGCTCCTCGCGGAGCGTCCTGACGGTCTGCCGGACGTCCTCCTGCACGCCGCGGGCGAACTCCTGCGCCGACGCGGAGAGCTCCTCCTCCAGGTCGGCCAGCTCGTCCATGCGGCGCTCGAGCTCCTCGCGGCCCTTGTCGGTCAGCGAGTACACCTTCTTGCCCTTGATCACCTCATGGGTGACGAGGCCCTCCGACTCCAGCCGGGCGAGCCGCGGGTAGATCGTGCCGGGTGAGGGCGAGTAGACCCCGAGGAACCGGTCCTGCAGGAGCCGGATCACCTCATAGCCGTGCCGCGGGCTCTCCTCCAGGAGTTTCAGCAGGTACAGCCGCAGGCGACCGTGGCCGAAAACGGGGCTCACGTGGTCCTCACTTCTCCATTCGCGGGGTGGTGGTCTCGGGGGCGGCGTCGTCGCGTCCGACGAGGGTGATGGCGCCGGACACGGTGTTGACCGCAAGTCGTCCGGAGCCGTTCCCGATCCTGCCCGCGCGGGTCCGGGCGAAGCGGCCCTCCCGCTCGTCGAGCCCGGGGAACGTCGTGTCGATCGGCCCGGCGGCCGAGGTCAGCGTGACCTGCGCGTCGGCCGAGTCGGGGATGCGCAGCGCCACGCCGCCGGACACGGTGTTGACGTCCACCCGCCCGTCGCCGCCGAGGTCGACGTCGGCGGCGATGCGCCCGCTGACGGCCCGTGCCGAAAGCCGGTCGAGGGAGCCGCCGGCCAGCGACAGGTCGCCGGAGACCGAGGTGAACGAGACGGTCCCGTCCAGGCCCTGCGCCTCGACGGCGCCGGAGACGGTGTTGGCGTCGATCGCGCCCGCGACCCCGTCGAGCGTCACGTCGCCGGAGGCGCTCTTGATGGACGTCTTGGACGTCGTGCCGGTGACGACGGCGTCCGCCGAGACGAGGTTGAGGGAGACCGGGCAGTCGTGCGGGACGGTCACCGTGACGTCGGCGCGGCACCCCTGGGTGCGCAGCCAGCTCAGCACGCTCTCCAGCAGCTTCTCGTGCGTGATCGTCAGCATGCCCGCGTCGTGGGTGACGACCAGCGGCAGGCCTTCGACGTCGCCGACGATGATGGACGGCCGCTCGTCGGACGCGAGCACCGAGATGTTCCCGGCGATCAGTGTGGCCCGTAGCGCGACCACGCCGTCGAAGTCGAGGGTGGCCGGTTCGTCGATCGTCCAGCGCGACATCGCGATCTGCCCTTCGTCCGAGCTCTTCGTCCAGTAAACACGATATGTCGCGTCTCTGGGAAGTCAAGATGTATCGCGTTCAGCAGGGCCGGTTACTCGTCCTCCTCCTCGTCCAGCCGGGCCAGCCAGGTGGCGAGCCGGTCGACGGACGTCTCGAACTCGGGGTTCAGGTCGACGAACTCGCGCAGCCGCTCCGCCAGCCACGCCAGGCTGACCTCCTCGGCGCCGCGCCGGTCCGTCAGCTCCTCGATGCCCCGATCGGTGAAGTACATTGCCTGGTTTCTCTTTCGTACGGATCTCCGGCCGGGACGCCGAGGGCCCCGGCGCCGCGCACCGGAGCCCTGGAAATCGACCCGTCGAGCGGAGCTCGTCCGTTGAATGGCGGTGGGTGGGGGCTGGAGGACGGTCCGTCCGCCCGGCCGTTCGGCTGGCTTGGCTACTTGGGCTCGAACAGGCGGGCGAGCAGGGCCTCCTGCTCGGCCTGGTGCAGCTTCGCCGAGCCCACGGCCGGGGACGACGACGCCGGACGCGACACCCGCGCCAGTTTCAGCCCCTCGATGTGGTGCGGCAGCTTCAGCGCCATGAACGGCCACGCGCCCATGTTGGCGGGCTCGTCCTGCACCCACACGACCTCGACGCCCGCCGGGTACTTCGCCAGCTCCGCCTTGATCTCGTCCACCGGCGGCGGGTAGAGCCGCTCGACCCGCACGACCGCCGTGTCGGACGCGCCCGCGGCGTCGCGGGCCTTGACCACGTCGTAGTAGATCTTGCCGGTCGTGAGCAGCACGCGCCGCACGCCCGCCGGGTCGATCGCCGGGTCGGCCTCCGGGATGACCGGCTGGAACGCGCCGCCGGTGATCCGCTCGACCGGGGACGTGGCCGCCTTCAGCCGCAGCAGCGACTTCGGCGTGAACACGATCAGCGGCTTGTTCCGGCCCGACAGCACCTGCCAGCGCAGCAGGTGGAAGTAGTTCGCCGGGGTCGTCGGGTAGACGACGGTCATGTTGTCCTGCGCGCACAGCTGCAGGTAGCGCTCGATCCGCGCGGACGAGTGGTCGGGCCCCTGCCCCTCGTAGCCGTGCGGCAGCAGCAGCACGACCCCGGAATGCTGGCCCCACTTCTGCTCGCCGGACGAGATGTACTCGTCCACGATCGACTGGGCGCCGTTGGCGAAGTCGCCGAACTGGGCCTCCCAGCAGACGAGCGCGTCCGGACGCGTCATCGAGTAGCCGTACTCGAAGCCCATCGCCGCGTACTCGCTGAGCAGCGAGTCGTGGACGTAGAACTTCGACACGCCCTGCCCGAACTGCTTGAGCGGCGTGTACTCCTCGCCCGTCCTGCGGTCGACGAGCACCGCGTGCCGCTGGCCGAACGTCCCGCGCCGCGTGTCCTGCCCGACGAGCCGCACCGGGTGGCCGTCGATCAACAGCGAGCCGAACGCCAGCAGCTCGCCCGTGGCCCAGTCGATCGCGTCGTCCTCGATCATCTGCGCGCGGCGCTGCAGGATCGGCTGGAGCCGCGGGTGCGGGGTGAAGCCCTCCGGCAGGCTGACCTGCGACTCGATGATCCGCTTGACGGTCTCCGCCGGGATCGCCGAGCCCGCGCCGCCGTGGTCGATCGGGATGCTCTCCTCGACGTCCGGCTTCACCACCGAGCCCGGCTCCTGCGGCCGCTTCACCGCCTCGCGGGTCTCGGTGAAGGCGCGTTCCAGCTGCTCCTGGTAGTCGCGGAGGGCCTGCTCGGCCTCCTCGACGGTGATGTCGCCGCGGCCGATCAGCGCCTCGGTGTAGAGCTTGCGGACCGAGCGCTTCGCGTCGATCAGGTCGTACATCAGCGGCTGCGTGAACGAGGGGTTCTCGCCCTCGTTGTGGCCGCGCCGCCGGTAGCAGATCATGTCGATGACGACGTCCTTCTTGAACGTCTGCCGGTACTCGAACGCCAGCCGCGCCACCCGCGCGCACGCCTCCGGGTCGTCGCCGTTCACGTGGAAGATCGGCGCCTGGATCATCCGGGCCACGTCCGTGGAGTAGACGCTGGACCGCGAGTACTCCGGCGCGGTGGTGAACCCCACCTGGTTGTTGATGATCACGTGGACGGTGCCGCCGGTGCGGTAGCCGCGCAGCTGCGACAGGTTCAGCGTCTCCGCCACCACGCCCTGCCCGGCGAACGCGGCGTCGCCGTGCACCAGGATCGGCAGCACGCTGAACCCGGCCTCGCCGACGTCCAGCAGGTCCTGCTTGGCGCGGACGACGCCCTCCAGCACCGGGTCGACCGTCTCCAGGTGCGACGGGTTCGCGACCAGCTCACAGTGGATCTTGGAGCCGTCGTCGGCGACGAAGTCGCCCGCCGCGCCCAGGTGGTACTTCACGTCGCCCGAGCCCTGCGCGCTGCGCGGGTCGAGGTTGCCCTCGAACTCGCCGAAGATCTGCCCGTAGGACTTGCCGACGATGTTGGCCAGCACGTTCAGCCGGCCGCGGTGCGCCATGCCGACGACGACCTCGTCCAGGCTGGCCTTCGCCGCCGCCGAGATCACCGAGTCGAGCAGCGGGATGACGGACTCGCCGCCCTCCAGCGAGAACCGCTTCTGCCCGACGAACTTGGTCTGCAAGAAAGTCTCGAACGCCTCCGCGCTGTTCAGCCGGCGCAGCACGTGCAGCTGCTCCTCGCGGGACGGCTTCTCGTGCGGGACCTCCACGCGCTCCTGGATCCAGGCGCGCTCCTCGGGGTCCTGCATGTGCATGTACTCGATGCCGACCGTCCGGCAGTACGCCATCCGCAGCACGCCGAGGATCTCGCGGAGCTGCATCGTCGGCTTGCCGCCGAACCCGCCGGTCGCGAACTCGCGCTCCAGGTCCCACAGGGTGAGGCCGTGCTTGAGGATGTCGAGGTCGGGGTGGCGGCGCTGCTTGTACTCAAGCGGGTCGGTGTCGGCCATCAGGTGGCCGCGGACCCGGTAGGCGTGGATCAGCTCGTGGACGCGGGCGACCTTCGCGACGTCGTCCTCGTGGGTGGCGGAGATGTCCTTCACCCAGCGCACCGGCTCGTACGGGATGCGCAGCGCCTCGAAGATCTCGTCGTAGAAGCCGTCGGCGCCGAGCAGCAGCTCGTGGATGCGGCGCAGGAAGTCGCCGGACTGCGCGCCCTGGATGATCCGGTGGTCGTAGGTGGAGGTCAGCGTCATGACCTTGCTGATCCCCATGCGGGCGAGGGTGTCGCTGGACGCGCCCGCGAACTCCGCCGGGAACTCCATCGCGCCGACGCCGATGATCGTCCCCTGGCCGGGCATCAGCCGCGGCACCGAGTGGACGGTCCCGATCGTGCCCGGGTTCGTCAGGCTGATCGTCGTGCCCTGGAAGTCGTCCAGGGTGAGCTTGCCGCCGCGGGCCTTGCGGACGATCTCCTCGTAGGCGGCCCAGTACTGGCGGAAGTCGAGCGTCTCGGCGGCCTTGATGCTCGGCACCACGAGCTGCCGCGAGCCGTCGCTCTTCTGCAGGTCGATCGCCAGCCCGAAGTTGACGTGCTCCGGCCTGACCAGCACCGGCTTGCCGTCCACCTCGGTGAACGCCGCGTTCATCTCCGGCATCGCCGCGAGCGCCTTGACGATCGCGTAGCCGATCAGATGCGTGAACGAGACCTTGCCGCCGCGCCCGCGCTTCAGATGGTTGTTGATGACGATGCGGTTGTCGATGAGCAGCTTCGCCGGGACGGCGCGCACGCTCGTCGCCGTCGGCACGCCGAGGCTGGCCTCCATGTTGGTGGCCGTCCGGGCCGCGACCCCGCGCAGCCGGACCTCCTCGGCGCCCGCGGGCACCGGCGGGGGAGCGGGCTTCTCGCTCTTCGGCGCCGCGGGCTTCGGCCCCGCCTTCGGGGGCTGTACGGGCTGCTGCGGTGTCGGCGGCGCTGCCGCTGTGCCGTTCGGTGCCTTCGCGGCCTTCTGGGCCGCGCCGTCGGCGGGCGCCTGGGGGGACGCGGGGGTCGCGGACGTGGGCCGGCTGTCCGGCTGGTAGTCCGCGAAGAAGTTCCACCAGGCCTCGTCAACAGAGTTCGGGTCTTCGAGGTACTTCTGGTACAGCTCGTCGACCAGCCACTCGTTGGCACCGAAGTCGGTCATCTTGGGGTCGGCACTAGTTTGCGACGACTCTGTCGACACGGCGGAGATCGCCCTCTTCCGCAGCTCGCAGGTAAGTTCTAAGACAAGTCAAGGCTACTCGCACTGGCCTCGCCCCGGCGCCAGCACCGTGATCATCGCACTGGTCGCCGCGTGGTCGGGGCCGGTGGCCGGCGTGGTGTCCACACCGGCGCACCCGTGCGTCAGTGGGTGTGGGGGGCGACGGTCGGGCCCTCGCTGGCCTGGATGAGGACGAAGCCCTGGCCCTGGTAGGCGAGCTGCATGGCCTCGCCGCTGCCGCGTCCGATCAGGGCGCCCGCCTTGAAGGTGCGGTTGACGCCGACCTGGAGGCTGGTGCTCCACGCGACGGCGGACTGGCCGTCGGCGAAGGTCGGCGCGCGGCCGCAGTCGAGCATGACCGGGGTGCCGTGCGTGGTGAGCGCGACGAAGCCGGTGCCGGTGAGGGTGGTGTTGAACAGGCCGCCCGCGGCGATCCCGGCGCCCTGGACGCGCTGGATGTCCGACTGCAGATGCGAGTCGTAGGCGAGGATGTTCTTGCCGTTGACGGTCATCCCCTCGTTCTCCAGGTAGAACAGGTGGATGTCGTCGGCGTCGTTCGCGCAGAAGAGCAGGCCCTGGCCCTTGACGCGCATGAGCGGCACGCCCTCGCCGGTGAGAGCCTTCTTCATGAACTTGCCGATGCCGCCGGAGCCCTCGTAGTCGAACTCCATCTGGCCCTGGAAGGCGACCATGGAGCCCTGCCGGGCCAGGACGTCGCCGTTCAGGTGGACTCGGAGCATCTTGGAGTTCTGGAGAGCGAAGTGGCCGGGGAGCTGCTGTCCCTGGTCCATGTTTCCGAAGAACTGGCTGCGCATGGTCGGGTCGTGCCTCTCGTGCGGATTTACTGGAGAACCGCCAGCATAACGAGGTGGTGGGGTCAACGTTCCCGGTTGTGGGGGGTCGTCCAGTCGACGAGGGGGCCCTTGGGCACGACGCCGGTCGGGTTGATGTTGCGGTGCGTCACGTAGTAATGGCGCTTGATCTGGTCGAAATCCGTGGTGCCGCCGAACGCGGGGACGGCGTACAGGTCGCGGGCGTAGCCCCACAGGTTCGGGTAGTCGACGAGCCGGCGCAGGTTGCACTTGAAGTGCCCGTGGTAGACGGCGTCGAAGCGGGCGAGCGTGGTGTAAAGGCGGACGTCGGCCTCGGTGATCTGCTCGCCGAGCAGGTAGCGGCGGTGGGAAAGGCGCTCTTCGAGGTCGTCGAGGGTGACGAAGAGGGCGTCGACGGCTTCTTCGTAGGCGTCCTGGGCGGTGGCGAGGCCGGCCCTGTAGACGCCGTTGTTGACGGTCCTGTAGACGGTGGCGTTCAGCTCGTCGATCTCGGGGCGGAGCGCCTCCGGGTACAGGTCGGGGGCGTCCGGCGCGTGGTGGGCTGTGAATTCCGTCTCCATCATCGTGGTGATGTTCGGGAAGTCGTTGGTGACCAGGCGCTTGGTCTGGGTGTCCCAGACGCAGGGGACGGTGTAGCGGCCCTCGAAGGACGGGTCGGTGTGCAGGTACAGCTCGGAGAGGAACTCCGCGCCGGTGACGGGGTCGCGGCCGGGGATCCGCCAGCCGCGCTCGTCCCGGATCGGGTCGACGACGGCGAGGCCGATCACGTCCTCCAGCCCGAGCAGTCGCCGGACGATCATGCTGCGCTGCGCCCACGGGCACGCGTACGACACGAACAGGCGGTAGCGGCCGGGTTCGGCCAGGAGGCCGCCGGAGCCGTCCGCCGTGATCCGTTCCGTGAACCGGTTCGCCTGCCGGACGAACCGTCCGCCTTCGACCTCCTGTGCGGTCATCGCCTGGCTCCCTTCCGTGTGCTCTTTCAGATGCGCATGCGGCCGCAGATCATCGGCAGGTCCAGGTAGGTGCGGATGCCGGGCGGGGCGGCGCAGACGACCGGGACGGAGTTGAGCACGTGGGCGGCCGCGCCCGCGATCGGGTCGGACACCCAGTTCTCGTCGGCCGTCAGCGTGAGCGCCGGGCGGCCGTCCACGCGGAGCGAGTACCCGGGGCCGCCCCACTCGTCGGGCATCGCGGCGGCGTCCGCCTTGTGGACGATCTCGACGGTGATCACGGGCCGTCCGGAGACGAGGCCGCTGAACGTCCAGCGGGCGGCGGCGACCGTGCCGCGCGGGATCGGCCCGGCGGCGGTGGCGAGGTCGGTGCGGGCGAGGCGGTGCTCGACGTCCATGTCGATCTCGTCCAGGTCGGCGCCGAGGCCGGCGGCGACCAGGTGCAGGCTCTCGGCGAACAGCGCCCGCATCGCGGTCCGGTTGGGGCGGAGCGCCCGCAGGTAGGCGTCCTCGTCCTTCCCGAAGCCGACCGTGTGGTGGACCATCTGCCAGGACGGGTGCCGGGCGAAGTCGGAGCACTCGCGGGCGTAGACGTGGGTGATCCCCCGGGACAGCCGCGACAGCACGAGCGGCATGACGTCCGCCATGAACCCGCTGCTGACGCCGCTGCCGTGCACGGAGGCGCCGCCGCGCTTGCACGCCTGCTCCAGCTCGGTCACGAACTGGGGGCCGTGCGCGTGCGGGTAGACGTAGCCGTTGGTGGAGATCAGGTTCTTCCCGGACGACAGCAGCGCGCAGATCAGGTCGAGCTCGGCGTACCGGTCGAGGGCCGGGGTCGGGGCGTAGACGACGCAGTCGGCGTCGAGGTCGAGGACGTCCTGCAGATCGCGGGTCGCGGTGACTCCGGCGGGGGCGCGGCCGGCGAGCGTCCCGGCGTCCACGCCCGCCTTGGCCGGGGTGTGCACCCAGGCGCCGGCGAGCTCCATGTCGGGCCGGTCGAGCACGCCCCTGATCAGGCAGCGGCCCAGCGTGCCCGTCGCCCACTGCACGACCCGGTACGGGCGGGGGTGCGGCGCGAACGCGTCGGCGGGGATCATCGGGACGGGGACCTCCGTTGCTCTGCGCGAGGAGACTACGCCCAGCAATGGGTGAAAAGTGGCATTCCTCGCAACTTTCCTCCCATATGCCATCGTACGCCGGAATGAAGTGACGTCCAGCGCGGCGGGCGGCCGGGGGCGCGGCCGAGCGGGATTCGGTTCAGTGGTACCACTGGGTAACCCCCGGATGATTACCTGGGACGGTCGGTGCCCCGCACGTGAGGAGACTGAGATGTCGGAACTGCGCTACGACGGCCGGGTCGCGGTCGTGACCGGGGCGGGCCACGGCCTCGGCCGGCGGCACGCGCTGGAACTCGCCGCGCGCGGCGCCAAGGTCGTCGTCAACGACCTCGGCGGCGACCGGTCCGGCGCCGGCGCGTCCGCCGGGCCCGCGCAGGAGGTCGCGGACGAGATCAAGAAGAACGGCGGCGAGGCCGTCGCGAACCCCGGGAACGTCGCGACCCCGGAGGGCGCGGGGTCGATCGTCCAGAGCGCGCTGGACGCGTTCGGCAAGATCGACATCCTGATCAACAACGCGGGCATCCTGCGCGACAGGTCGTTCAAGAACATGACCCCGGACGAGTGGGACGCGGTCATCGCCGTCCACCTGCGCGGCTCGTTCCTCGTCACCAGCGCCGCCTGGCCGCACCTGCGCGAGAACGGTCACGGGCGGATCGTCAACACCTCGTCCCCGGCGGGCCTGTTCGGCAACTTCGGCCAGGCCAACTACTCCACCGCCAAGATGGGCCTCGTCGGGTTCACCAAGACCCTCGCCCACGAGGGCGCCAAGTACGACATCAAGGCCAACGCGATCGCCCCGGTCGCGTGGACCCGGATGACCGAGGACCTCCTTCCCGCCGACTTCGCGGACAAGCTCGGCGTCGAGCAGGTCACGCCGCTCGTCGCCTACCTCGTCCACGAGTCCAACCAGGACTCGGGCGAGGTCTACACCGTCGGCGGCGGCCGCATCGCGAAGATCTTCGTCACAGAGGGCCCCGGCTACGGCCAGAACGAGACGCTGTCGGTGGAGGACGTCCGCGACAACTGGGCCGCCATCAGCGCCGACGCGCCGATGACCGTGCACGGCAACGCGATGGACCAGATGGGCCCCCTGATCCACCAGCTCGGCTAGAGATCGTTCTTACGATTGCATGGACCAACCCCAGCCTCTTACGTGGACCAAACCTCAGCCGGGGTCACGGCTCGTGCGGCCGGAGGCGCCCAGCGCCGGAGGCCGCACGACCCGCCGGACGGCGGGCCGTTTCACGAGACGCGCCAGCGGCTCGGGAAACGGTTCGCCGTCCGGTGACGGGGTTCCAGGGGTCGCCCCCTGGGCTAGAAGCGCTGTTTCGCGAGACGCGCCAGCGGCTCGGGAAACGGCTGCCCGGCCGTGACGGGGGTTCCAGGGGGTCGCCCCCCTGGGCTAATCAGCCAGGGCCATGGAGAGTGCCTCGACGTAGCGGAGGGCGGCCAGGCGGGCGACGGCCGGGTGGGCGCCGAGCGGGGCGGAGTAGGCGCAGCCGACGGTGGCGGCGGCGGACGGCACCCGGTCCGTGTCCGGCTCGGGGCCGACGACGTGCGGCGCCAGCGCGATGGACGTGGCGCCGGCTGCGCGGAGCTGCTCCGCGGCGGCCTTGACGGACGCCTCGTCGTTCAGCGAGGCGGTGAACACGGGCGCCGCGAGGCGGGAGGCGAGCAGCACGCCGGTGACCTCGGCCTGCCGGACGGCGGTGGCGTCGCCGGGCGTGGCGACGATGACGCCGGACGCGGCGGTCACCATCGTCATCAGCCTGATCCGGTCGGCGCGGGCGAGGCCGGCGTCGGCGAGCCGGTCGTGCAGGGCCTCGGCGATGAGCGGGTGCGGGCCGAGCGGCTCGGCGGCGACGGCGTGCGGCGGGCCGCCCGCCGTGGCCGCTCGCACGGCGTCGTCCAGGGCCGCGTCCAGGGCCGGGTCGGGGCCGGTGGACAGCGGCACCACCACGGCCGCGAGCTCGTCCGGGTCGTCCGGGTCGGGGCGCAGCCCGGCGAGGACGGTGCGCAGGTTCGCCTCCTCGCCCTCCAGGTAGCCGACGCGGGCGGGCTGGCCGGTGTGCTCCAGCTCGACGAGCCGCGCGAGCTCTGCGGCGGGCTCGGCGGCGGCCGGCCGGGCGGGGCCGGGGACGGCCAGGACCAGCGTGGGGGATCCGGGGGGAAGCAGGAACGATTCGTCGCCGCGGTGGCGGCCGCCGCGGGGGGCGCGGCGCCGTCGCGACGGCAGTGCCTCGGATGGCTGGCTTTCGGGACTCACGGCGGGCATCGTAACGCCCTCCGGCCAGGAGGTCGGCCTCCCGTCCCGGCCGCCGTCGTTGCCTGAGTGAATCGTGCTGCTCCTTCCCGTCCCGGCTGCGAGGCGCAGTATGGGTGAAGAAGCAGAGTATGGCGCAATGGCCCCGGACAACAGAGGGAAATGAAGTAAATTGTCCTGATTTGTCGCTATCTGCTTGCGCACCCGTACGCCCCGCGATCCATAGTTGCAGCTGGCGGTAATAGCGGCAATGCGCGCGAAAGGGGTCAAAGAGGTTGCGGCCCCGTCGCGGACGGCCTTTATGATCCATGGACCCCCCGTGCCGGACGTGGGGGCGAGGGAGCACGATGATGCACGACACCGTGACCGGTGAGCTGAACTGGCTGCTCAACGACTTCGCGCAGCGCGTGACGAACGTGCGGCAGGCGGTGATCCTCTCCCGCGACGGCCTCGCGGTCGCCGCGTCCGGGGAGCTCGGCCGCGAGGACGCCGAGCACCTGTCCGCGCTGGCGTCCGGCGTGCAGAGCCTCGCGCGCGGCGCCGGGCGGCACTTCGGGGGCGGGAACGTCCGCCAGAGCATCATCGAGATGGACGCGCTGCTGCTGTTCGTGTCCGCCGCCGGCGACGGGACGTGCCTCGCCGTCCTCGCCGACGCGGAGGCCGACGCCGGCCTGGTCGCCTACGAAATGGCGGTGCTGATCAAGCGGGCCGGCAGGCACATGCAAGCAAGCCCGAGGGCCGGGACGCCCCTGACGTAGTAGGCTCCCGCACACCCCCTTACTCCCACGCAACGGGAGGATTCCCCCGCATGTCCCGCCGCCCCAGAACGCCGAAACCGTGATGGTTCCCCGTTTCTCCTCCATCCGGGCCAGGACCAGTCTGCTGGTCCTCGTACCGCTGCTGGCGCTGGCCTCGCTCTGGGCATTCCTCACCGGCATCACCTACGGCGACGCGAACGAACTCCTGCAGAGCCGCAAGTTCCAGCAGAAGACCGTGCTGCCCATGCAGCGGCTCATCGACGGACTGCAGAAGGAGCGGCGCCTGTCGATGGCCGAGCTCGGCGGCGCCCGGGTCGCCGCCCCCGGCGCGATGCGGGAGCAGCGGCGGGCCACCGACAAGGCGGCCGCGGACGTCCGCGCCGGCAGCCGCGACGGGGGGCTGCGCGGCGCGATCCAGCCCGAGATCGTCCGGCGGCTCGACGCGCTCGTCCAGCGACTGGGCACGCTGCAGAACGTCCGCCGCGGCGTGGACCAGCGGATCGCCGACCGCGGCGAGGTGCTCCGCGAGTACGGCGACCTCATCGACACCGGCTTCGCCATCTACAACGCGACCACGCCGGGGGACGGGTCCATCACCGCGCACGCCCGCACCCTCACCTCGCTCGGCCGCGCCCGCGAGTTCATGGCCCGCGAGGACGCGCTGCTGACCGGGGCGCTCGCCACCGGGCACGTCACCGCCGCCGAGCGCGGACTGTTCGCGCAGCTCGTCGGCGCGCAGCGGATGCTGTACGACGACACCGCCGCGAACCTGCCGGACGCCGACCGCGTCCGCTACGAGCAGCTCGTCGCGTCCCCGCAGTTCAGCCGGCTCCGCGAGCTGGAGGACCAGGTCATCCGCGGCGCCGAGCCGCTCGCGCGGGCCGAGTCCAGGAGGACGCGGACGCCCGCCGGGGCCGGGCAGGCCGCCGGGCGCGCCGCCGCCCGCGTGCCGGTCATCGAGCCGTCCGCGTGGCGGGACGCCGCCGACGCCGCCAACGGCCGCCTGTACGACCTGGAGAACAAGGTCCTCGACGACGTCACCAGGCACGCCAGGGAGATCGCGGTCAGCGCGTTCTGGCGGCTCGGCCTCGCCGGCGGCCTCGGGCTGCTCGCGATCGCGGCGTCGGCGTTCATCGCCGCCCGCGTCTCGCGGCGGCTGCTGCGCGAGTGCCGGACGCTCGCCGCCGGCGTCGTCGACTTCACCCGCGAGCGGCTGCCGAAGCTCGCCGAGCAGGTCCGCGCCGGACGGCCCGCCGAGCCGGAGCCCGCGCCCGACGTCGACTACCGCATCGACGAGATCCGGCAGATCGCCGAGTCGTTCGACCGGGCCCGCGACGCCGTCCTCGCGGCCGCCGAGGGCGAGGTCGCGGCCCGCCGCGGCATCAGCGAGGTGTTCGTCAACCTCGCCCGCCGCAACCAGGCGCTGCTGCACCGCCAGCTCGGGCTGCTCGACACGATGGAGCGGCGCACCGAGGACCCGTCCGAGCTGTCGGACCTGTTCCGCCTCGACCACCTCGCCACCCGCATGCGGCGGCACGCCGAGGGCCTGGTCATCCTGGCCGGGAAGACGGCCGGGCGCGGGTGGCGCCGTCCCGTCCCGCTGGTGGACGTGGTCCGCGGCGCGGTCGCCGAGGTCGAGGACTACCCGCGCGTCCGGGTGCAGCCGCTGCCGCGGATCGCGCTGCTCGGCTCCGCGGTCGCCGACGTCATCCACCTGCTCGCCGAGGTGGTGGAGAACGCCACCACGTTCTCGCCGCCGCAGTCGCCGGTGCGGGTCGGCGGCCAGCCCGTCGCCAACGGGTTCGCGATCGAGGTCGAGGACCGCGGCCTCGGCATGACCGAGGAGGCGCTGCGCGCCGCCAACGAGCGGCTCGAACGGCCGCCTGAGTTCGACCCGTCCGACAGCGCCCAGCTCGGGCTGTTCGTCGTGGCGCGGCTGGCGGAGCGGCACGGCATCACGGTCACGCTGCGCCCGTCCCCGTACGGGGGGACGACGGCGGTCGCGCTGATCCCCGGCTCTCTCGTCGTGGAGAACGCCGATCAGGAGCCGGCGGCGCGGCGGCTCACCGGGCCGATGCCCGCGTTGCCGAACCAGGAGGCCGTGCTGCCGAACCAGGAGGCCGTGCTGCCGGCGTCCAGCGGCGCCGTCCGGCTGGTCGCCGAGACCGAGACCCAGACCGAAGTTCAGGCTGAGGTCCAAGCCGAGGTGCGGGTGGAGGCTGAGGCTGAGCCTGCCGCGTCCGAGGCCGAGCCGGGGCCTCCGCCGAAGAAGGGCGAGCTGCCCAAGCGGCGGCGGCAGCAGCATCTGGCGCCGCAGCTCAAACGGCGGATCGACGAGCGGCTGGCCGCCCAGGGCCAGCCTCCGCCCGCGAAGCCGAAGCCGAAGCCGGAACCGGAGCCGGAGCCGGAGCCCGCGGGGACGGTCCCGCTGTCCGCGCCCGTCCCGGCGGACGACGGCGCGCCCGCGGACGCGCAACCGGACCAGGCCCCGGACGACGGCGCCGAACGCTCACCCGAGACGATGCGATCGATGATGTCCGCCATGCAGCGCGGCTGGCAGCGCGGCAGGCAGGACGCGGCCGGCGCCGACGCCGACGCCGCGCGGAGACCAGGCGACCAGGAGGACGACACCCCATGACAGAGGCCCAGCACCCCGGCGCGGACGTCCAGGGCGGACCCGGTCGCGAGCTGGACTGGCTGCTGGACAGCCTCGTCCAGCGGGTCGCGCCGGTGCAGAACGCGGTGGTGCTGTCGAGCGACGGGCTGCGGATGGCGGCGTCCAGCGGGCTGGCCCGCGAGGAGTCCGACCACCTGGCAGCGGTGGCCGCCAGCTTCCAGAGCCTCGCGCGCGGGGCGGGGGAGTCGTTCGGCGGCGGGCCGGTCCGGCAGACGATCGTGGAGATGGAGTCGTCGTTCCTGTTCGTCACCGCCGCCGGGCAGGGCGCGTGCCTCGCCGTCCTCGCCGCGGCGGACGCCGACCTCGGGATCATCGCCTACGAGATGGCGATGCTCGTCGCCCGCGTCGGGCAGCACCTGTCGGCGGACCCGCGGGCCGCCGCGGCCGAGCCGGGCGGCGGATGACCGATGGGGGACGCCGCCTGGTACGACGACGAGGACGCGGCGGGGCCGGTCGTCCGGCCCTACGCGCTCACGGGAGGCCGCACGCACTACGGGGGCGACGAGTTCGATCTCGTCGCCCTGATCGCCGCCGTGCCGGCGCCGGAACCCGCGGCGGACGCCCCTCCGCCGCCTCCCGCGTCCCCCGAGCATGACATGATCTTGGAGCTTTGCCGCACACCGCTGTCGGTCGCCGAGATAGCGTCGGATCTGGAACTCCCCCTCGGGGTCGTCCGTGTCCTGCTCGGCGATCTGCTCGACCGCTCGCTGATTCAGGTCCGGCGACCCGCGCCGGTGGCGCAGTTCCCCAGCGAGCGCGTACTCAAGGAAGTGATCGATGGAATCCGTGCGCTCTGACGCGGACGCCGCACCGGGCGATTCCGCGCTGACGGTGAAGATCCTCGTGGCAGGTGGTTTCGGTGTCGGCAAGACCACCCTGGTCAGCGCGGTCAGTGAGATCCGTCCGCTGCGCACCGAGGAGGCGCTGACCGAGAAGAGCATCGGGATCGACGACACCTCGGCCGTCATGAACAAGACGACGACGACCGTGGCGATGGACTTCGGCCGCATCACCCTGCCGAACGGCCTCGTGCTGTTCGTGTTCGGGACGCCGGGGCAGGACCGGTTCTGGTTCATGTGGGACGAACTGGCCAAGGGAGCGCTGGGCGCGGTCGTCCTCGTGGACACCCGGCGCCTCGCCGACTGCTTCGCGTCCGTGGACTACTTCGAGCGGCGCGGCGTGCCGTTCATCATCGGCGTGAACCGGTTCGACGGGGCGGGGCGGCACTCGGCCGAGCAGGTCCGCGACGCCCTCGACCTGTCGCCCGACATCCCGGTGATCTCCTGCGACGTGCGCGACCGGGAGGACGCCAAGCAGGTGCTGATCACGCTCGTCGAGCACATCATGCGCACGATGAGCGGCCGCCAGGCGACGATCAGCTACTAGCGGCCGGCGGCCCGACCGGCCGCACCACCGAGAGCAGTACCGACGGCCCCCGCGGTGACCGCCGCGGGGGCCGTCGTTCGCCGATCTTTGTCCTCTGAGTGGAAAAAGTTCAGATGATCTAGAGGAAAGGTCTTCTCAGCGCGGCGAAAGCCGGTTACCTTCTCGCCAGGCCCCCGCAACCCTGGGGCCCGGCCAGGAGAGGACGGCGTGATGCGCATGTCGGCTCGTCCGCAGAACGTGCATCAGGCACGCCTGCTGCGGCTGCTGCGCGACGAAGGCCCGCGCTCGCGCGCCGAGCTGGGCGACGTCGTCAGGCTGTCGCGGTCGAAGCTGGCCGTGGAGCTGGACCGGCTGGTCGAGCTCGGGCTGGTGGAGGGCGCGGGGCTGGCCGCGTCCCGGGGCGGGCGGCGGTCCGGGATCGTCCGGCTGTCGCCGCGGCTGCGGTTCGTCGCCTTCGACATCGGCGCCACCTCGATCGACGTCGTCGTGACCGACGGGGCGCTGGACGTGCTCGGCCACGTCAGCGAGCAGTGCGACGTGCGGCAGGGCGCGACCGTCGTCCTCGAGCGGGCCCTCGACCTGCTCGGCAAGCTGCGCGACGAGGGCCTCATCCCGCGGGTGCACGGCACCGGCATCGGCGTCCCGGGGCCGGTCAGCTTCCGGGACGGCATGCCGGTCGTCCCGCCGATCATGCCCGGCTGGGACCGGTTCCCGGTGCGGGACGCGATCGGCCAGGAGCTCGGCTGCCCGGTGCTGGTCGACAACGACGTGAACCTGATGGCGCTCGGCGAGCTGCACGCCGGCCTCGCCCGCTCGGTCGACGACTTCCTGCTCGTCAAGATCGGCACCGGGATCGGCTGCGGCATCGTCGTGGACGGCGCCATCTACCGCGGCGTGTCCGGCAGCGCGGGGGACATCGGCCACATCCGGGTCGACGACGAGGGACCGATCTGCGCGTGCGGCAACGCCGGCTGCCTGGAGGCGTTCTTCGGCGGCGCGGCGCTCGCGCGGGACGCCGCCGCGGCGGCACGCTCGGGGGCGTCGCCGCGGCTCGCGGCCCTCCTGGAGACCCACGGGGACCTGGCCGCCGAGCACGTCGGCGAGGCGGCCGCCGCCGGCGACCCGGTCGCGGTGCGGCTCATCCGGGAGGGCGGACGGCATGTCGGGCAGGTCCTCGCCGGGCTCGTCAGCTTCTTCAACCCGGGCCTCGTCATCATCGCGGGCGGCGTCGCCGGGCTCGGCCACGCGCTGCTCGCCGAGATCCGCAGCGTCGTCTACCGCCGGTCCGCGCCGCTCGCGACCGGCAACCTGCCGATCGTGCTGTCCGAGCTCGCCGGGACCGCCGGCGTGGTCGGCGGTGCCCGGCTCATCAGCGACCACGTCTTCTCCGCCGCCCCCGCCTGACCCACTCCCTCCGCCCGACCGACTCCGCCCGTCCCTTTCGACTTCGTTCCTCCCGCCCCCGAGGAGGCCCGATGGGCTCGTCCGAACCCGAACCGCTGCTGGTGATGCGCGGGATCGTCAAGCGGTTCCCCGGCGTCCGCGCGCTGGACGGCGTCGACCTCGACGTCCGCCCAGGCGAGGTGCACTGCCTGCTCGGGCAGAACGGCGCCGGGAAGTCGACGCTGATCAAGGTGCTCGCGGGCGCGCACCAGCCGGACGCGGGCGAGATCGTCCTCGCGGGCGCGCCGGTCCGGCTCGCCGGGCCGACCGCCGCGATGCGGGCCGGGATCGCGACCATCTACCAGGAGCTGGACCTGGTGGACGGCCTGTCCGTCGCGGAGAACATCTTCCTCGGCCACGAGAGGGCGACGTTCGGGTTCACCCGGCGCGGCGACGCCGAGCGGGCGGCGCGGGAGCTGCTCGGCCGGCTCGGGCACGCCGAGATCCCGCCGCGCCGCGAGGTCGGGCGGCTGCCGGCGGCGGGCAAGCAGGTCGTCAGCATGGCCCGCGCGCTGTCGCACGACGCGCGCGTCATCGTGATGGACGAGCCGTCCGCCGCGCTCGCCCACGACGAGGTGGACAACCTGTTCCGCATCATCCGGGAGCTGACCGGCGCCGGGGTCGCGGTCGTCTACATCTCGCACCGGCTGGAGGAGATCCGGCAGGTCGGCGACCGGGTGACCGTCCTCAAGGACGGCAGGGCCGTCGCGGTCGGGCTGCCGGCGCGGACCACGTCCACCGGCGAGATCGTGTCGCTGATGACGGGACGGGACGTCGAGTACGTCTTCCCGGAGCGCGCGGAACGCCCAGACGAATTGCGCGATGACCGGCCCGAGATCCTCCGCGTCGAGGGCCTCACGCTGCCCGGATCGTTCGAGGACGTGTCGCTCACCGTCCGCGCGGGCGAGATCGTCGGGCTCGCGGGGCTCGTCGGGTCCGGGCGCTCGGAGATCCTGGAGACCGTCTACGGGGTGCGGCGTCCGGCGCGGGGGCGGGTGATCGTCGACGGCCGTCCGGTGCGTCCCGGCGACACGGGCGCGGCGGTGCGGCGCGGCATGGGCATGGCGCCTGAGGAGCGCAAGAGCCAGGCGCTGCTGCCGAACGAGACCGTCGCGGCGAACGTCAGCGTCGCCGGGCTGTCGCGGTACGCGTCGTTCGGCTGGCTGAACCGCCGCCGCGAGCTCACCGACGTCCGCCGCCAGATCGAGGCGCTGGACATCCGCCCGCCCGACCCGGGGCGTCCCGTCGTGACGCTGTCGGGCGGCAACCAGCAGAAGGTCGTCCTCGCCCGCTGGCTGCTCGGCGCCACCGGCAAGGGCGCGACGGCTCTGCGGCTGCTGATCCTGGACGAGCCGACCCGCGGCGTCGACGTCGGCGCCCGCGCCGAGCTGTACGCGCTGATCCGCGCGCTGGCCGGGCGCGGCATCGGGGTGCTGCTGGTGTCCAGCGAGGTCCCCGAGGTGCTCGGGCTCGCCGACCGGGTCCTCGTCGTCCGGGAGGGCCGGGTCGTGCACACCGGCGCCGCCCGCGACCTCGACGAGCGCGCCGTCCTCAACATGATCATGGAAGGGAGCGCGCTGTGACCAAGACGCGTCATTCTGGGGGGACGACCCCCCAGGCCCCCCGGAAAGACGCGGGACTGGACCGGCCCGGTGGGGCCCTCGTCTCCCTGACGAAGAAGGCCGGGAACGGCCCCGCGGCCGGCGTCGGCGAGATCCGGCATCTGGGGCTGGTCGCGGCGCTGGCGCTGCTGTGCGCCGTCGGCCTGATCACCGAGCCGGAGAACTTCGCGACGTCCGGGAACGCGGTCGGCATCCTCGTGCTCGCCGCCACCATCGGCGTGATCACCGTCGGCCAGACCTTCGTGATCATCGGCGGCGGGATCGACCTGTCGGTCGGGTCGGTGATGGCGCTGGCGTCGGTGTGGGCGACGACGGTCGCGACGCAGTCGTACGGCCCGGCGGTCATGGCGATGTGCGCGATCCTCGTCGGCACCGGGTCGGGCGTCGTCACCGGGCTGCTGATCTCCTACGGGCGGATGGTGCCGTTCATCGCGACCCTCGCGATGCTCGTCGCCGCGCGGGGCCTGGCGCAGCGGATGTCGGACCGCAGGACGCAGCTGATCCGTCCGGAGAACGACGCGATCGAGGCGCTGTCCACGACGAAGGTGCTCGGGCTGCCGCTGGTCGTGTACATCTTCGCGGCCGTCGCCGCCGCCGGGTGGGTGCTGCTCAACCGCACCACGTTCGGCCGCCGGACGTTCGCGGTCGGCGGGAACCGGGAGGCGGCCCGGCTCGCGGGCATCGACGTCCGGCGGCACACGCTGCTGCTGTACGCGCTGTCCGGGTTCTGCTGCGGGATCGCCGCGATCATCATCATGGCGCAGACCACCACCGGCTCCAGCACCCACGGCGACCTGTACGAGCTGGACGCGATCGCCGCCGTCATCATCGGCGGGACGCTGCTCACCGGCGGGCGCGGCACCGTCGCCGGGTCGATCCTCGGCGTGCTGATGTTCACGCTCATCACGAACCTGTTCATCCTCAACGGCCTGCAGACCAGCGACCAGCTCATCGCGAAGGGCGCGATCATCGCGATCGCCGTGCTGCTGCAGCGCCGCGGGCTCCGCTCGCCCGGCTGACCACCCCGTCCCCACCCCCCTCGACCAGGAGCACGTCATGAGCGACCAGACATCTCGTCCGTCCCGGAGAGGGGTGCTGTTCGGCGGCGCGGTCGTCGCGGCCGGCACCCTCGCCGCGGCCTGCACCAGCAACAGCGAGGACGACCCGGCGCCGGCCGCGCAGGCGGGCGCGGCCGGCGGCGACAACGACAAGCCCGGTAAGCCGGTCACGCTCGGGTTCTCCGCGCCCGCCGCCGACCACGGCTGGATCGCGGCGATCGCCAAGAACGCGGAGGCGCAGGCCAAGAAGTACCCGGACGTGACGTTCAAGCCGGTCGAGCCGACCAACGACATCAACCAGCAGATCTCCGCCGTCGAGTCGCTGATCCGCGCGAAGGTCGGCGCGCTGGTGATCCTGCCGAACGACGGCGAGCAGCTGAACCAGGTCGCCCGCAAGGCGATGGACGCCGGCATCCCGGTCGTCAACCTCGACCGCGTCTTCCCCGACAAGCTGTCGTACCGGTCGTGGATCGGCGGCGACAACTACGGCATGGGCGTCTCCGCCGGGCACTACGTCGGGAAGAAGCTGAAGGACAAGGGCGTCACCGACCCGGTGATCGTGGAGGTCCAGGGCATCGCGACGCTGCCGCTGACGCAGGACCGCAGCAAGGGCTTCGCGGACGCGCTGAAGTCGTACGGCTTCGCCGTCACCGCGAAGCAGGACGCGAAGTTCACCGTCGAGTCCGGCAACCAGGTCGCGTCCAACCTGCTGCGCGCGCACAAGAAGATCGACGCGCTGTGGAACCACGACGACGACCAGGGCGTCGGCGTGCTCGCCGCGATCAAGCAGTCGGGGCGCAAGGAGTTCTTCATGGTCGGCGGCGCGGGCTCGGCCAACGCGATGCGGGAGATCAGGTCGGGCGGGGTGCTGGAGGCGACCGTCACCTACCCGCCGACGATGGCCGCGTCCGCGATCAGGCTGGGCCGGTTGATCGCGCAGGGCAAGGGCATGGCGGACCTGGTCGAGCTGCAGGTGCCGCAGTCGCTCACGCTGGCGTCCGAGACCGTCACCAAGTCCAACGTCGACCGCTACATGCCGCTCGGCTTCGAGTCCTGAGGCGCGGCCGTGTCCCGGGACGCGGTCGAGACCGGGGGCACGGGGGCGTCGGCGCGCCCGTCCGGCGGGGGGCGGGCGCGCCGACCCGTCGCACCGCTGGGGGCTGGGGGCTTCCCCAGCGGACGAAACAGATCAGGGGAGCAGATATGACGACGGTCGGGACCGGGATGGTCGGGGTCGGGATGGTCGGGCACGCGTTCATGGGGCGCGCGCACTCGCAGGCGTGGCGCAGCGTCGGGCCGTTCTTCGGGCCGCCGCTGACGCCCGTCATGACCGCCCTGGCCGGACGCTCCGCCGCGCGCGCGGGCGCGGCCGCCGCGTCGCTCGGCTGGGCGTCGGTGGAGACCGACTGGAAGGAACTGCTCCGCCGCGACGATGTCCAGCTCGTCGACATCTGCACGCCCGGTGACACCCACGCCGAGATCGCCGTCGCCGCGCTCGACGCGGGCAAGCACGTGCTGTGCGAGAAGCCCCTCGGGAACACGGTCGCTGAGGCGGAGGCGATGGCCGCGGCGGCGGAGCGGGCGCGGGCGCGCGGCGTCCGGTCGATGATCGGGTTCAACTACCGGCGCGTCCCGGCGGTCGCGCTCGCCCGCAGGCTGGTGGACGAGGGCCGCATCGGGACCGTCCGGCACGTCCGCGCGCAGTACCTCCAGGACTGGCTGGCCGACCCGCGGGCCCCGCACAGCTGGCGGTTGGATCGTGACAGGGCCGGGTCGGGCGCGCTCGGCGACATCGCCTCCCACATCGTCGACATCGCGCAGTTCATCACCGGGCAGTCGCTCGTCGGGGTGTCGGCGCTGCTGGACACGTTCGTCCCTGAACGCCCGTTGCCCGGCGGCGGCACCGCCCGGGTCACGGTGGACGACGCCGCCCTGTTCATCGGCCGCACCGACGGCGGCGCGCTCGCCACGTTCGAGGCCACCCGGTTCGCCACCGGACGCAAGAACGCGCTGCGCATCGAGGTCAGCGGCTCGTCCGGCGCGCTGGCGTTCGACCTGGAGTCGCTGAACGAGCTGTGGTTCCACGACGCGGACGACGACCCGGCGACGTCCGGTTTCCGGCGGATCGTCGTGACCGAGGCCGTCCATCCGTACGCCGGGCGGTGGTGGCCTCCCGGCCACCTGCTGGGGTACGAGCACACGTTCACGCACCAGATCGCCGACCTGCTCACCGCCATCGCGGACGGCGCCGACCCGAGCCCGTCGTTCGCCGAAGGGCTCCAGGTGCAGCGCGTCCTCGCCGCGGTCGCGGACAGCGCCGCCGCGCGGCGCTGGGTCGACATCGAAGGGAGCGACTGAGATGGCACGACCGATCACCCTGTTCACCGGCCAGTGGGCGGACCTGGCGTTCGAGGAGGTCTGCCGGCTCGCGTCCGGCTGGGGCTACGACGGCCTGGAGATCGCCTGCTGGGGCGACCACTTCGAGGTCGACCGGGCCCTCGCCGACGACGCCTACGTCCCGCGCAAGCTGGAGACGCTCGCCAAGCACGACCTGAAGGTGTGGGCGATCTCCAACCATCTCGTCGGGCAGGCCGTCTGCGACATCCCGGACGAACGCCACCAGGCGATCCTGCCGCCGCGCATCTGGGGCGACGGCGAGCCCGAGGGCGTCCGGCGCCGCGCGGCCGCCGAGATGAAGGACACCGCCCGCGCCGCCGCCGCGCTCGGCGTCGGCACCGTCGTCGGGTTCACCGGCTCCTCGATCTGGCACACGGTCGCGATGTTCCCGCCCGTGCCCGACGCGATGGTCGAGCGCGGCTACGCCGACTTCGCCGACCGCTGGAACCCGATCCTGGACGTGTTCGACGAGGCCGGCGTCCGGTTCGCGCACGAGGTCCACCCGAGCGAGATCGCCTACGACTACTGGACGACCGTCCGGACCCTGGACGCGATCGGGCGCCGTCCCGCGTTCGGGCTCAACTTCGACCCGTCCCACTTCGTCTGGCAGGACCTCGACCCGGTCGGCTTCCTGCTCGACTTCCGCGACCGGATCTACCACGTCGACTGCAAGGACACGAAGATCCGCACGGGCGACGGCCGCCGCGGGCGCCTGTCGTCGCACCTGCCGT
Source organism: Actinomadura sp. 9N215 (assembly GCF_044326345.1). Lineage (NCBI taxonomy): Bacteria > Bacillati > Actinomycetota > Actinomycetes > Streptosporangiales > Thermomonosporaceae > Actinomadura > Actinomadura sp. 9N215. Next base: position 186,966 of record NZ_JBIRBA010000012.1, read on the forward strand.
GGGCCGATCTGCGGCGCGGCTGGGACTTCATCTCCACCGGACGCGGCGACGTCCCGTGGGAGGACGTGTTCCGCGCCCTCAACTCCATCGGCTACGCCGGGCCCGTCTCGATCGAATGGGAGGACGCCGGAATGGACCGCCTGCAAGGCGCCCCCGAGGCCCTGGAGTTCGTCCGCGCGCTCAACGCGACGCGGTCCCCGGCGGCCGCGTTCGACGCCGCGTTCTCCTCCGATCCGCCTGAGCCTTCCCCATGACCTGCGGCGCGTCGCCCCTGTGAGGCCACGCACGGGGGCGGCGCGCCGCGTCCCGTCACTCGGCGGGCCGCGCGCCGCGTCCCGTCATTCGGCGGGCCGCGCGCCGCGTCCCGTCACTCGGCGGGCCGCGCGCCGCGTTCTGTCATTCGGCGGGCCGGGCGCCGGGTTCTGTCATTCGGCGGGCTGGGCGCCCAGTTTGCGCGGTGCGTGCTCGGCCACGAACCGCTCCACGTCGGACGCCGGGACGCCCATCGGCGGGACGACGATCAGCCGATCCACGCCCAGCTCGCCGTAGGCCCGGACGAACTCGGCGTCCGGCAGGCGGGGCGGGCTCACCGAGATGTGCAGCGGACGCGTCCGTCCGGCCTCGTCGGCGGCGGCGCGGAGCCGTCCGATCTGGTCGGCGGCGGCGCGGCGGCCGAGCATCCAGCCGTACCAGCCGTCCGCGTGCCGCGCGGCCCGCCGGAGCGCCGCCGGGCTGTGCCCGCCCGTCACCACGGGGATCGGGCGCTGCACCGGACGCGGGTAGGCGTCCACGTCCTCGAAGCTCACGTGCCGCCCGTGGAAGGCGGGCTTGTCGTCGTACCAGAGCGACCGCATCGCGGCCAGATACTCGTCGGTGCGGGCCCCGCGCCCTTCCGGCGGGACGCCGACCGCGCGCAGCTCAGGCTCCAGATATCCGGCGGCCGTGCCGAAGATCAGCCGTCCCTCGCTGAGGACGTCCAGGCTGGCGAGCTGCTTGGCGAGCACCAGCGGGTTGCGCTGCGGCAGGACGACGACGCCGGTGCCGAGCGCGATCCGCTCGGTGCGGGCGGCGAGGTGCGCGAGGGCGATCAGCGGGTCGAGGAACGGGGCGTCCGGCTCCTCGGGCGACGGGTCGACGCGCGGGCTGGGCAGGACGACATGGTCGCCGACCCAGACCGAGTCGTACCCGAGGTCCTCGGCGAGCCGGACGATGCGGCCCGCCGTGCGCGGCTCCGCGCAGGCGTGCAGGTTGACGGCGAAGAGTCCGAGCGTCGGTGCCATGGGATCAATGATCGAACCTCAGGTCGGCGAAGTCGAAGCCGGGCGCGACGACGCAGCTGACCAGCACTTCCTCCGCCCCCGCCGGACGGGCCGCCTGCCAGACTCCGGGCGGCACGACGGCCTGCGGCACCTGCCCGTCCGTCACGCCGGGCCCCAGCGTGATCGCCTCCGGCGCCTCGGACGGCCGGTCCCCGCCGCCGCCGAGGAGCAGCGCCAGCGGGCCGCCCCGATGCCACAGCCACATCTCGGCGGACCGGACGGCATGCCACATCGACTCCTCGCCCGGCGGCAGCAGGAAGTAGATGCCGGTGGCGGCGGCCCGCTCGCCCGGGTATCCGTCCGGGGTGAAGGCCGCGTCCGAGCGCCACGTCTCCCGGTACCAGCCGCCCTCCGGATGCGGCAGCAGGTCCAGGGCCTCGGCGGTCGCGGGCCGGTCGAGGAGGGCGACGTGCCGTCCGTCCGGGCCGCGCCGCGCGTACCGGACGCGGGACGCCGCCGTCCGGTCGATCACCCCGCGCTGCGGCGCGGCGCCGGGCTCCGGCTCGAGCGCGACCGCGATGACCTGCCCGTCCGCGAACGCGTCGTCGGCGATGGCCAGCGCCCCCGCCGCGTCGTCCGGCGCCCACACCGCGCCCGCCTCGGACAGGACGAACCTCGGCCCGGCCTGAGCCCGCCAGCCGTCAAGCGTCGTCAGCAACTGCACATGATCAAGCCTAGACCCGGCCGGGGGGCGCGCCCGACGGCTCAGCCGACGGTGAGGACGATCTTGCCCGCGACGCGGCCGGTCTCGCCCCGCTCATGCGCCTTCGCGGCGTCCTCCAGCGGGAAGACCGAGTCGATCTCGGCGCGCAGCGACCCGGCCGCCGCGAGCGCGGCGAGCCGTGTCATCGCGTGGAAGTCGGGCTCGACCAGCAGGCTCTCCGCGCGCACCCCGGCCCTTTCGGCGTCGATCGCGTCGAGCCTGCTGAGCACCAGCGACACCAGCACGCCGCCGCGCCGCAGGGTGCGCAGCGAACGCGGCCCGTAGTCACCGCCGATCGTGTCGAGGACGACGTCGACGTCCGCGACGGCGTCGGCGAAGTCGGTCTCGCGGTAGTCGATCGGCTCGTCCACGCCGAGGCCGCGCAGGAAATCGTGCTTGGGGGCGCTCGCCGTCCCGATCACGTGGGCGCCCATGTGCTTGGCGATCTGCACCGCCAGATGCCCGACGCCGCCCGCCGCCGCGTGGATCAGCACCCGCTGCCCGCGCTTCACCTCCGCCGTGTCCACCAGCGCCTGCCACGCGGTCAGCCCCGCCAGCGGCAGCGCGGCCGCCTGCACGTGGTCGATCTCCGGCGGCTTGGCGACGAACGTCCGCGACGGCGCGACGACGTACTCGGCGTGCGACCCGCCCCCGAACGGGTACCTCAGCATCCCGAACACCTCGTCGCCCGGCCTGTGGATCGTCACGCCGACGCCGGTCTTCTCCACCACGCCGGACACGTCCCAGCCCAGGACGAACGGCGGCACGAGGAACCCGCCGCCCACCCGGTGCTTCCAGTCGGTCGGGTTCACGCCCGCCGCCCGCACCCGCACGAGCACCTCGGTGGGCCCCGGCTCCGGCCGCTCGACCTCGACCACCCCGAGCACCTCGGGCCCGCCGGCCACGTCCTGCCGAACCGCCCGCATGACCTCCGCCATCGCGACCCTCCTTGATCGACTACGCGGCTTCAGTCTTCCCCACCGGCTCCGCCGGTCAGTCCATTCCTCGGCCGGTCAATCCATTTCGGAGAGGCGCGCGGGGTCGAAGGCCATGGGGAAGGGACGGTCCAGGGTGACGGTCTCGCCGGAGCGGGCCTTGCCGGTGAGCTCGTACCGGCCGTCCGCGAGCTCCAGGAGGGTGACGGTGGGGCGGGGCTCCAGGTCGACGATCCAGTAGTGGGGGATGCCGGTCGCGGCGTACTCGTCCACCTTGCGGACGCGGTCGATCTGCTCGTTCACCGTGCGGGGCGTGACGATCTCGGCGACCAGGAGAAGGTCGGGGCCGTAGTAGGTGCGGGTCTGGCGCTCCAGGGCGGCGCGGGCCGTGTCGCGGGCCACGGCGAACACGTCCGGTTTGCGGACGCCGGCCGGGGTGGTCACGTCCTGCGGGGCCCCGGCGATGTGGACGTCGGCGTCCGCCTGCCGGGCCGCCTCCTTGAGGACGGCCCTGAGCTGGTCGGCGGCGTGGTCGTGCCACAGGTCGCCGGGCAGCTCGTTCAGCCAGCCGTCGGCGAGCTCGTAGCGGCGGCCGTCCTCGGGGAGCGCGTCCAGGTCGTACAGCGTGTACGGACCGTGCGCGCGGCCGAGCGTCCCGCCCATCGATCGTCCCCCCTCGGTGCTGGCCGCTTCCGAATCTAGCGGACGGACGCCCGGCGGAGCGGCAGGCAAGATCGCGCGTCGGCGCGTCCCGCCCGCCGAGGTACCGGTCGTCCATATCCGCTGTTATGCCTACAAGGGATTGATCGGAGCGAAAGATCGTATACACCGGTCGTGAGGTGATAGAACGCTCCCGCGGCCCCATCGGCCGCCGTTCACGCGGATGTCCGTACATGGACCGGCGTGGCGCGATTTGATGGTGGTCCGACAGGACCGTGAAGGAGCGCGTGTGACGGCGAGGACCCCGGAGCAGGACGAGGCCCGGCGGACGGCCGAGGAGGAGCCCGCCGGCTCCCGCCAGGTCCGGCGGCGGCTGACGTTCGGCGTCGCCGGCGATCTCGCGGGCATGCCCGCGACGCTGTCGCCCTGGCAGCGCGCGTACGAGGCGTGGCGCGCCGCCGGGCTGCGCTGGGGCCACGGCGCCCCGCCCCGGCAGCGCACCGAACGACCCGCCGATGCGCCGGACGCCCCGAAGCCCGCCAAGCCGGAGTCCCGTGCGCCGGAATCCGCTCAACCGGAACCTGCCGAGCGGAAGCCCGCCAACCCCAAAGCCACCAAACCGAAGCCTGCCAAGCCGAAGCCCGCCAAGCGGGAGCCCGCCACGCCGAAGGGTGCCAAGCGTCAGCCCGCGTCGCGCGGGACTGCGGGGGGCAGGGCGAAGCCCGATCCCGGTGACGTGCTGGTGGCGGGGCCTCCGAAGCCCGCGCCCGAGGCGCTGTCGGGGCTGCGGTCGCGGCTCGCGGTCGCGGTGGGGCTCGTCGTGGTCGCCGGTGGGGTGGTCGTCGGCGCGTCCTGGGGCGACGAGAAGCCCGCGACGCCGGCGGGCGTCCCCGGCCCGGTCGCGGCGGACGCGCTGTTCGCCACCGACCCGGCCGCCGCGACGGACGGGCTCGTCCAGGAGTTGACCGCCGTCGCCTCCACCGGCGGGACGATCGTCGCCGCGGGCGCCGAGGGTGACGGCGTTCCCGGCCGGGAGCGTCCCCGGTTCCTCGTCTCCCGCGACGGCGGGCACGCCTGGTCGGTCGCCGAGGTGCGTTCGGCGGACGGCTCCGCGCCCCCGACCGGCGACGGCCCGCGCCATGTCGCCGGCTCGGCGGGCGACTGGCTGGCGCTCGGCCGCTCGTCCGACGGCGGCCCGGTGGCGTGGACGAGCGCGACCGGCGACACCTGGACGCGGCAGCCGCTCGCCGCGCCGTTCAAGCCGTCCGACACGGTGAACGCCCTGACCCACGGCGACGGGGACGGCGGCGCTTTCGTCGCGGCGGGCACGTCGGCCGGCCGCGCCGTCGTCTGGACGACCGCCGACCGCCGGACGTGGCAGCGCACCGAGGGCCCGAGGGGGGTCACGAACCTCGACCGCGTGGCCTCGCACGGAAACGTCCTGGTCGTGCACGGGATCTACTCCAGGAGGGTCACTGCGAAGAAGGGCCGGAAGAAGGTCACCCGTACCGTGCGCTCCGACGGCCTCTGGCGGTCGGCGGACGGCGGACGCACGTGGACGCTCGTGACCGTCCCGCAGGCCCAGGGCTCGTACGGCCCGACGAAGGGCCTGGCGGCCGGTCCGGGCTGGTTCGCGACCGTCCGCGAGGGGAAGCGGACGATCGGCCGGAAGAAGAAGCGCAGGACGCAGCAGTTCGGAGTCCTGTTCACCTCGGTCGACGGCCAGCGTTGGCAGGCCGCGAGCCGGTTCGACGGCCACGGCATCGAGCGGTTCGGCGGGAGCGGGAGCGGCGGGAGTGGTGGCGGCGGTGTGGCCGTCCTGGTGCAGGGCGCGAAAGGCGCGCGCACCATTCTGCAGAGCGATGACGGCCGCACCTGGCGGTCGGGCGGCGCCGTCCCGGCGGCGGTGGAGAGCAGCGGCCTGACGATCGCCGCCCGCACGCCCGTGATCTCCGGGCGGCAGGGCAACGACGCCTACCTCTCCGGCGTGGATCTGCGGACTGTTCCGGGCGCGGTCCGTCCGGAACGCTCGATCAGGTCACTCGCCGCCGCGCCCGGCCGTACCGTCGCGGTCGGCAGCACCAACGGCGGCACGGCGCTCTGGACGGCCCCCGACGGCCGCGCATGGACGCGGGCGAGGTTCCCCGGCACCGGCGGTTGGCTCTCGGACGTCGTCCACGGCGGCAAGGGCTGGCTCGCCGTGGGGCGCACGTCCGGCGCGTCTCCCGGACCGCTCGCGCTCACGTCGCAGGGCGGCCTGACCTGGCGCAAGTCGCCGTTCCCCGGCGGCCCGCCGCCCGTGGCGGCCACCTCGGGCCCGGCCGGTTACGTCGCGGTCGGGACGGGCGCGGCCTGGCGCTCCGCCGATCTCAGAGCGTGGCGCCGCACCCTCCTGGACGGCGTCCCCGCCGACGTCACCGCCACGGCGACGGGCAAGTACGTGGTGGTCGGCGGCCGCGGCAAGGCGCCCGCCGTGTGGACGTCCCCGGACGGCATGAGGTGGACGCCCGCCAGGCTCCCGTCCGGCCTCGCCACCGGCCCGCTCACCGAGATCGCCGCCCACGGCGACGTCCTGGTGGCGATCGGCGCCGGAGCCACGGCGCTGGTCTCGTCCGACGGCGGTACGACATGGGCTCCGCATGGCCTGGGCGCGGACGTCACCGCCACCGCCGTCACCGTGACGCCGGACGGTTTCGTCGTGGCGGCGAGCACCTCGAAGGGGGACGGGGCCGTCCTCGCGTCGGCGGACGGCGTCACGTGGAGCCGCATCCAGGTCCCCGGCCTGTCCGGGCCCGGCGACCAGCGGCTCACCGCGCTGACCGCCGCGGGATCCGCCGTCCTGGCCGTCGGGACGACGTCCGGCGCACGCTCCGAGTCTCCGCTCCTCTGGTACGCGTCCGTCCCGAAGTAGGGTCAGCCGTTGCAGCCGCAGGAGCAGCCCTTCGGGCAGGAGCAGCCGCTGCCATGTCCGCAACTACAGTCTTTTTTCATCATGGGCGGAAAGTAGCCTCTGCCCCGCTTTGCGGTCTATGGCCGGGGCGGGACGGGGGGCTGTCGCGAAGGACACGGGCCGTCCCGTGGCGGGGTACGGACGGCCCGTGCCCGGCTCGCGGGGCCCGCCGGCGAGGCGGGCCCTAGGCGCGGATGTGCAGGTCCACGCCCAGCAGGATGAGGAACCAGAGGAATATGGCCAGCAGCGCGCTGCCGACGCGTCGGATCAGGCTCGCGTCGATGTAGCCGCGGTCCCATGCGATGAACAGGCCGATGATGAGGTAGATGAGGCCGACCAGGCTGATGTGCGGCCGGTATCGGGTCGCCATTGGAAGGCGTCTCCTTCCGTGGGGGTGTGGCGACCGGACGGTGCCCCACGGGTTCGGCAGAAAACTCCGGCACTATTCAGGGTCATGCCGAAACAACCCTTTGATGCGTCCTAAATGGCGGACGCTAGTCGAACAGGACGACCTGTCGGATCGCGTCGCCGTTCGCCAGGGTGCGGACGGCGTCCTTGAGGTCGCCGAAGCCGATCCGGCTGGTGATGAGGCCCTCGATGTCGAGCCGCCCGGCCCGCCACAGGTCGACGAACCGCGGGATGTCGCGCCTGAGGTCGCAGCCGCCGTAGAGGGACGACCTGAGGTTCTTGCCCTCGAACAGCAGCCTGGACGTGGGCAGGCTCCACAGGTCGTCGGCGGCGCCCGCGCCGACCATGATCACGTCGCCGCCGCGCCGGGTCGCCTCCCAGGCCGTGGTGACCGCGGCGGACCTGCCGACGACCTCGAAGGCGTAGTCGAAGCCCGCGCCGCCGGTGAGCAGCCCGGCCGCCTCCTCCAGGCCGTCCGGTGTCGTGGTGTGCGTGGCGCCGAACCGCTCGGCGATCGGGTGCTTGGCCTCGTTCGGGTCGATCGCCAGGATCGTGGTCGCGCCCGCGAGCCGCGCGCCCTGGATGACCGAGAGCCCGACGCCGCCCGCGCCGACCACCGCGACCGTCGACGCCGGCTCCACCCTCGCCGTGTTGATCACCGCGCCGACGCCGGTCGGAATGCCGCAGCCGAGCAGCGCCGCGTACTCGAACGGGACGTCCTCCGCCACCTTGATCACGCTGCGCCGGTGCGTGATCAGCTCCTCCGCCCAGGTGCCGGTGCCCGACATTCCGTACGCGGGGGCGCCGTCCGCGAGCCGGAATCTGGGCTCGGACCGCGCCTGCGCGCGGAGGGTCTGGCACAGGTACGGCTCGCCGCGCAGGCATTCGGCGCACTCGCCGCAGTCGGGCATCCAGCTGATCACGACGTGGTCGCCGGGCCGGACGCCGGTCACCCGGTCGCCGGTCTCCGTCACGATCCCGGCGCCCTCGTGGCCGATGACCATGGGGAGGGGCTGCTGGAGCACGCCGCTGATCAGGGACAGGTCGGTGTGGCAGACCCCGGTCGCCTTGATCCTGACCTTCACCTGGTCGGGACCCGGGGCGACCGTCGACACGTCGTCGCGCAGGTCGAGTTCGTCGCCGACCGCGTGCAGGACCGCGGCGTACGCCATGGAGCCTCCTCTATACTCTATGTGCCGTTGAGGTCCATAAAGTATTAGGGGACCACGGAGCTTCAGGGCAAGGGTGCGGCGGTCACTCGTCCAGCGTCAGGGCGGCCTTGGGGCACGACCGCACCGCGTGCCGGACGCGGTCCCGCTCCTCCGGCGGGACGTCCGGCTGGAGAATCTGCAACTCGTCCTCGTCGTCGAGGTCGAAGACCCCGGGCGCGAGCCCGACGCACACGGCGTTCGCCTCGCACACCAGCGGGTCGACCCGTACTCTCATCGTCTCCTCCGTTTCACCGTCCGCGCCCGCCAGGACGAAAGTAGAACACGTTCCAGTCTTGCCGGGCAAGGCTCCCGCCGCGGGGCAGGGCGTCTCGTATATCGTGCCCGGACGGAGGGAGATCGATGACCGACACCGAGGCGTCCGCCGCCCCCGCGATGCCCGCGGAGCTGCTGCGCGCGGCACGCCACGCCAAGGGCTTCATGCCGGACGACGAGGGCCTCGCCCTCTACCGGACGGCCCTGCAGTACGCGACCCGCCCGCCCGGCGCCGGGCCCCTCCTGGAGGTCGGCACCTACTGCGGCAAGTCCGCCGTCTACCTGGGCGCCGCCGCGAGGACGGCCGGGACGGTCGTCGTCACCGTCGACCACCACCACGGCTCGGAGGAGAACCAGGCCGGCTGGGAGCACCACGACCCGTCCCTTGTCGATCCGCGCACAGGACGCATGGACACGCTGCCCACGTTCCGCAAGACGATCGCCGCCGCCGGCCTTGAGGACGAGGTCGTCGCCGTCGTCGGCCAGTCCCGCACGGTCTCCGCCTTCTGGCGGACGCCGCTCGCCCTGCTGTTCATCGACGGCGGCCACGCGGAAGAGCACGCGCAGGCCGACTATGAGGGGTGGGCGCCGCACGTCGCCGTCGGCGGGGCTCTCGTCATACACGACGTCTTCCCCGACCCCAAGGACGGTGGGCGGCCGCCGTACCACATCTACCTCCGGGCACTGGCGAGCGGCGCGTTCGAGGAGCGCGGCGCGACCGGCTCGCTCCGCGTCCTGGAACGGGTCGACGACACCGACCCCCTCACGCCCGGCCCCGTCACATCCGGCTTCGTCACATCCGGCCCACGGTGACGAGCGCGCAGCCGCAGGCGATCGGGTCGGACGCCGCGCACGGCCCGAGCGGACGTCCCGCGATCTCCTTGAACAGCCGGGCGCCGGGCGAGGCGTCCGCCAGCGCGTCCGCCGCGAGGATCACCGCCGCCGCCGTGTAGGTGGAGCGGTCGCCGGGGAAGTGCCGCCGGTTCTCGAACTGCCAGCCCGTCCAGTACGAGCCGTCCTCGTGCCGCAGATGCTGGATGGTGGTGAACAGCTCCAGCGCCCGGTCGCGGTCGCCGGCCGCGTCCAGCGCCATCACCAGCTCGCAGCTCTCCGCCGCCGTCACCCACGGCTGGTCGGACACGCAGCGGCAGCCGAGGCCCGGCACGACGAACGTTTCCCAGCCGTCGGCGAACCGCCGCGCCGCCGCCGCGCCGCGGACGGGACCGCCGAGCACCGGGTAGTACCAGTCCATCGACCAGCGGCTCTTGTCGGCGAACGCCTCCGGATGTGCGGCGACCACATGCCCGAGCTGGTCGGCGGCCAGTTCCCACTCCGGCTCCGGCTCGCCGAGGTGCTCGGCGAGCGCGACCGCGCAGCGCAGCGACTGGTAGATCGACGAGCAACCGGTCAGCAGCGCGTGGTCGGACGGATGGCCGCGCTCGTGCCGCATCCAGATGATCTCGCCGCGCCGGGTCTGGAGCCCGAGCGTGAAGTCGATCGCGCGCCGCACCGCCGGCCACATCCGCAGCGCGAACTCCTCGTCGCCGGTCATCAGCAGCTCGTGCCAGACGCCGACCGCGGCGTAGGCGGCGTGGTTGGACTCGCCGCCCGGCTCGGTGACCTCGCCAAGCACCCACTTCGCGGGCCACGACCCGTCCGGGCGCTGGACGCCGCGCAGCCACTCGTACGCGCGGCGGGCCTCGTCCGCGAAACCGGCGACGGTCAGCGCCATCGCGGCCTCGACGTGGTTCCAGGCGTCCACGTGCCCGGGGACGCCCGCCGTCGGGGCGAACCAGGGGATCGCGCCGGACTCCTCCTGCTGCGCCGTGATGCTCCGGGCCGTCGCGACGACGTCGTCCGGCGACAGGACACCCGGCAGCGCGGGCGGGCCGGTCTCAGCCCGCATCCGCCGTCTCCTCGACCGGCGCGGCCGGTGCCCCGCCCGCCGCTGGGGGCTTGGCGAAGTAGACGACGACGCTCTTGCCGATCAGCGGGTTCAGCGCGCGCTCGGCGAGGCGGGTGGCGAGGGGCCGCTTCATGATGTCCCAGACGAGGACCTGGTGGTACGCCTTGGCGAGCGGGTGGCCGTCGTTGCCGACCCCGACCGCGCACTTGATCCACCAGTAGGGGGCGTGCAGGCCGTGCGCGTGGTGGTGGCCGCCGACCCGGAAGCCGATCGACTTCAGCTTGGCCTCCAGCTCGGCGCGCGTGTAGATCCGCACGTGCCCGCCGGGCGCGGTGTGGTAGTCCTCCGACAGCGCCCAGCAGACCCGCTCGGGCAGCCAGCTCGGCACCGTCACGGCCAGCTTCCCGCCCGGCCTGAGGACGCGCAGCAGCTCGCGCATAGCCCGCATGTCGTCCGGGATGTGCTCCAGCACCTCCGACGCGACGATCGCGTCGAAGTGGTCGTCCGGGAAGGGCAGGTCGAGGGCGTCGCCCCGCACGGTCTCGGCCTTCGCGTCCTCGGGCGCCTCGCCTTCGACGCGCATGGCCCCGAACATCTTCTCGACCTCGGCCAGCTCGCCGGCGTCCTGGTCGAAGGCCACGACGTGCGCACCCCGGCGGTACAGCTCGAAGGCGTGCCGTCCGGCGCCGCATCCCAGGTCGAGGACGCGGTCTCCGGGAGTGACGCGGAACCGCTGGAAATCCACGGTCAGCAGGGTCGTGCTCCTTCCGTACGGGGGACGCGGAAAGCATTCCCTCAGTTGGCCGCGTGCCTCACTCGGTCCCGCGCGCGAGCCGCCGGTAGTGCTGCTGGGCGATGGCGGCCCGGTAGTGCTCGACCGTGGCCTTCGCCACCGCCGGCCAGGCGAAGCGCTCCTGGACGCGCGCGAACCCGGCGGCGCCGGCGCGCTCGCGCTCGGCGGCGGAGTCGTGCAGGCGGCGCAGGGTCGCGGCCAGCTCCTCCACGTCCCCGGGCGCGACCAGCACGCCCGCGTCGCCGACGACCTCGGGCAGCGCCCCGGCGCGGCTCGCGACGAGCGGCGTCCCGGACGCCATGTGCTCCACCGCCGGCAGCGAGAACCCCTCGTACCTGGACGGGACGACCGCGATCTCCGCCGACGCCATCAGCCCGCCCAGCTCGTCGTCGCTGATCCCGTGGACGAACCGCACCCGCTCGCCGAGCGCCAGCTCTCGCACGAGCTTCTCGGTCGGGCCGTCCTTCTGCGGCCGGCTCACGACGATCACGTGCACGTCCCGCTCGGTGGCGAGCTTGGCGACCGCGCGCAGCAGCACGTCCACGCCCTTGATCGGCGCGTCCGCGCTGGCCATCGCGACGATCCGGCCGGGCACGCGCTCCCCGCGCGGGTGGAAGATGCGGGTGTCGACGCCGAGCGGCAGGATCTCGATGTCGCGCGGGTCGACCTTGAAGTCCTTGACGATGTCGACCTTGGACGACTCCGACACCGTCAGCACGGGCCCGATCCGCCGCGACACCTGCGACTGCATCGCGACGAACCCGTACCAGCGGCGCTTGCCGAGCTTCTGCTTGACGCCCCGCGCCGCCTCAAGCTCGATGCGGCGGTCGACGCTGATCGGGTGGTGGATGCTCGTCACCAGCGGCAGCCCGAGCCGGGCGATGCCGAGGTTGCCGAGGCCGAGGACCTGGTTGTCGTGGACGACGTCGAAGTCGCCGCGCCGCCGGCGCAGCAGCCGCAGCGCCCGCAGGCTGAACGTCAGCGGCTCGGGGAAGCCGCCCGTCCGCATGTGCGCGAACTCCAGGACGTCGACCCAGTCGCGGAACTCGCCGAGGGACGGGGTGCGGAACGGGTCGTCGTCGTTGTACAGGTCCAGGCTGGGAATCTTGGTGAGGACGATCCCGTCGCGGTCCAGCTCCGGATACGGCTGCCCGGACAGGACCTCCACCGTGTGCCCGATGTCGGCGAGCTCGCGGCTCAGATGCCGGAGGTAGACGCCCTGACCGCCGCAGTGCGGCTTGCTCCGGTACGACAGCAGACCGACGCGCAGCGTGCCCGACTCGCCTGCCTCACCCACACCAGCACCCGCCCACGCAGCTCTCCCGTCGCCTGGGCATCCGCTCGATGCCGCCGATGAAACTAGACCTTAGCCTCCGTACGTTACCGCTGAGTTCAATATTGGGCATGGCGTCCAAAAGTGTTTCGAAAAGCACACTCGGCCCGAGTCGGGCATCGTCGTGCCTGCTCGCGCGGGCGGAGGCGGCGGCGGGCACGGGTCAGGACGGGGTGAAGCGCACCGGCAGTTCCTTGAGCCCGTTGACGAAGTTCGACCGCAGGCGGCGCGGCTCGCCGGCCGGGCGGATGTCGGGCGTCCGGTCCAGGATCGTCTCGAAGATGATCTGGAGGTTCATGCGGGCGAGGTGGGTGCCCAGGCAGAAGTGCGGGCCGCCGCCGCCGAAGCCGAGGTGCGGGTTGGGGTCGCGGCCCACGTCGAACGCGAACGGGTCGTCGAACACCCGCTCGTCCCGGTTCGCGGACCCGTAGAACAGGACGACCTTGTCGCCCGCCTTGATCTGCTTGCCACCCAGCTCGGCGTCGCCGAGGGCCGTCCGGCGGAACTGGTTGATAGGGCTCACCCAGCGGACGATCTCCTCCACCGCCGACGGCAGCAGGCTCCGGTCGGCCCGCAGCCGCTCCCACTGCTCGGGACGCTCGAAGAACGCCTGCATGCCGCCCGCCGTCGCGGTCCTGGTCGTCTCGTTCCCGGCGATCGACAGCATGATCACGAAGAGCGAGAACTCCTCCTCGCTGATGCGGTTGCCGTCCGCGTCCGGGGTGAGGAGCTTGGTGACGATGTCGTCGCGCGGCGTCGACGCCCGGGCGCGCGCCAGCTCCCCGGCCCAGCCCGCGAACTCGGCGGCGAACAGGGCCGACTCCGTCCGGTCGCCGATGTAGTCGGGGTCGTTGAACGCGACCAGCTTGTTCGACCAGTGGAAGATCTTCTGCCGGTCCGCCAGCGGCGCGCCGAGCAGCTCGCAGATCGTGTAGAGGGGGAGCGGGGCGGCGAAGTACTCGACGAAGTCGCACTCGCCGAGCGGCGCGGCCTCGTCGATCAGCCGGTGGCAGATGTCGCGGACGTGGTCCCGGAGCTTGCCGATCATGCGCGGGGTGAAGCCCTTGTTCACCATGGCGCGAAGGCGGGTGTGGTCCGGCGGGTCCTGGAACAGCATCATCTGCCCGTAGAGGGCGATGTCGTCGTCGGTGAACTCCTCGAACATCGCCGTCCGCTCGTGGGACGAGTACGGGTCGGCGCGCCGCGACACCTGCACGACGTCCTCGTGCCGGGTGACCGCCCAGAAGCCGGGCACGCCGTCGTTCGGGTCCCGGTGCCAGTGGACGGGGTCGTTGTCGCGCAGCCACGCGAACTGCCGGTGCGGGATGCCCCCGCGCTCGTAGACGCCGGGGTCGATGATGTCGATCTCAGGGGCCCGGAACGTCCGCGCGGCGGAGGCGGACGGGGTCGCAAGTGCCATGGAGGATCCTTCGTGCCGGGGACGGGACCGAGCGCGCCGGCGCCGAACTGAGCGCTTGCTCGGGTCCTGGGACCTAGAACACGTTCTAACATGAGACTCCCGTCTCATCAAGAGTCCAGTGTCCATGAGTGACCTGCACCGCACATGGCTTTCACCACGAAAGGTGACTAACTCAGCGCAGTGTGTAGCGGATGGGGTCGTCGGTTCCGTCGCGGCGGGCGACGCCCCGGGTCTCCAGCGTGCGGACGTGCGCGGCGGCCTCGGCGGCGGCCATGCGGCGGGCGCCCTGGTGCATATCGGCCCACGGATGGCGCCAGGTGAGGCCCGCCGTGAGGTCCCAGAGAGTGAGGGGAGTGGACGACAGCAATGCCGCCACCTCGGCGAGCCGTTCCTCGTGATGCCCGATGATCTCCCGCGCGCGGCCGGACAGTCCCGTGAAACGGAACTGGTGCGCGGGCAGGACCTCGTCCACCGCCATCGCGGAGACCTTGTCGAGGGAGCCGAGGAAGTCGCTGAGCGGGTCGACGTCCGGGGTGTCGTACGGGTAGAGGCCGATGTGCGGGGTGATGCGCGGCAGGACGTGGTCGCCGGTGAAGATGCGGCCGCCGTCCTCCAGGTGCAGGCAGATGTGGCCGGGGGAGTGGCCGGGCGTCCAGACGGCCCGCAGCCTGCGTCCCGGCAGGTCGACGAGGTCGCCGTCGGACAGCTCGCGGTCCGGGATCGCGGGCGGCGCGACCGGGGTCTGCCGGGCCGAACCGGTCAGCTCGGACTCGGCGGCCCCGGCGCGGCGCAGCGCGCTCAGCTCGAAGGCCCGGCGGCCGCCCTGGCCGACATTGTGGAACAGCCGGACGATCTCCGCGTCCGCGTGGTGCATGGCGATCCAGGCGCCGGACGCCTCGCGGACGCGTCCGGCCAGGCCGGAGTGGTCGGGGTGGAAGTGCGTGACGACAACGCCGTGGACGTCGCCGACCTCGATCCCGAACGTGCCGAGGCCGTCGCGGAGGGCCGTCCAGGCGTCCTCGTGCTGCCAGCCGGCGTCGATCAGGACGGGGCCCCGGGGGCTCTCCACCGCGTACACGAGCGTGTAGGCCAGCGGGTTGTCCGGGATGGGGACGGGCACGCTCCACAGCCCGTCGCCGAGGTCTTCGGGTTCCGGCCGCAACAGGACCGCCTTTCGCGCCAGGAGTCGGTAGATCCTTCAGATCCGTTCGAGGACGGTGGCGGTCGACAGCGCGCCGCCCGCGCACATCGTGACCAGGGCCGTCCCGGCGTCGCGGCGCTCCAGCTCGTGCAGCGCCGTCGTGATCAGGCGGGCGCCGGTCGCGCCGACCGGGTGGCCGAGCGCGATCGCGCCGCCGTTGACGTTGACCGTGTCCAGGTCCGGCTCGTGGACGGACGCCCACGACAGCACGATCGACGCGAACGCCTCGTTGATCTCGGTGAGGTCGATGTCGCCCATCGTCATGCCGGACCGGCGCAGGACGTGCTCGGTCGCCTGGACGGGGCCGTCCAGGTGGTAGTACGGCTCGGCGCCGACCAGGGCCTGGGTCCTGATCCGGGCGCGCGGGCGCAGGCCGAGCGCCTTCGCCTTCTCCTCCGACATCAGCAGGACGGCGGCGGCGCCGTCCGAGATCTGCGACGACGTGCCCGCCGTGTGCAGCGCGCCGGGGCCGAGGACGGGCCTGAGCCGCGCGAGCCCGTCCTCGGTGGTCTCCCGGAGGCCCTGGTCGCGGGTCACCTCGCGGGTCTCGCCCGTGGGGTCACCTTCGCCGTCCAGGACGGGCGCGGTGATGGGCGCGACCTCGCGGTCGAAGCGGCCGTCCGCCCACGCCTTCGCGGCGAGCCGCTGCGAGCGGGCGCCGAACGCGTCCAGGTCGGCGCGGGTGATGCCGCGCCGGGCGGCGATGCGCTCGGCCGCCTCGAACTGGTCCGGCATGTCGAGCGACCAGTCGTCGGGCCGCGGCCTGGCGGGCCGGACGTTCGTGCCGAGCGGCGCGCGGCTCATCACCTCGACGCCGCAGCCCAGCGCGACGTCCACGACGCCCGCGGCGATCTGCGACGCGGCGAGGTGGACGGCCTGCTGCGCCGACCCGCACTGCGCGTCGATCGTCGTGACCCCGGCCTGCCAGGGCAGGCCCGCGTACAGCCAGGCGTAGCGGCCGACGTGCCCGCCCTGCTCGCCCGCCTGCGTCACGCAGCCCGCGAAGACCTGTTCCACCTCGGCGGCGTCGATGCCGGAGCGGTCGACGGCGGCGGTCATGGCGTGCGCGAGGACGGCCGTCGGCTTGAGGCCCGCGAGCCAGCCGTCGCGCTTGCCGAGCGGTGTGCGCACCGCCTCGACGATCACCGGGGTACCCATGCGGTCTCCTTATCGAACACGGTTCGGCCATGACTGTAACGGGTTCTAGGTTTCGGTCGCGCGGCCGGTCCCGGCTAGCAGGACGGGCCGGGCCGGGGCCGGCCCGGCCGCGGGGACCGGGCCGCGCGAGGGTCGACTAGCCTGGAAGCGACCGCCGCCCCCCGCGCCGGAGATCCTCATGGCCGCAGACTTCGACGAGCCCGTGTTCGACGACGACTTCGTCAAGAGCGCAACGTTCACCGAGCCGTCCGCGCGCGAGCGGGCCCGGCCGCCCGGCAGGCGCGAGCGGCGGCGCGACCGGCGGGCCGCGAGACGCGCCGCCGGCTCCGGCGGCCTCCGGTTCCGGCGGCGACGGCGGCGCGAGCCGAGCCATCGGCTGGCGGTGTTCCAGGTCCTCGCCGGCATCCTCGTGCTGTTCGCGATCTCGTTCGCGCTCTGGTGGTGGAACTCGGGCTCCAGGGACGAGGAGCCCGTGCAGCCGATCGTCCCGACGATCACGAACTCCCCGGCGCCGCCTCCCACGACCGCCGCCCCGACGGAGATCCCCGAGGTCTGACCCGCCGTTTGGCTCAGGCGGGATGGGCTCCAGTACTCACCTCAAACGGGGGTACAACGCCCATCTCGGGTTCCGTATGGTCGCGCTGTCCGGGAGCGGCCGCGACCGGCGACGCTGGCGGTTCCACGGAACACGAGGAACCGGGGGACCCCTGGCTATGAGAGCCCGCATCACCGCCATCGCCGCGCACCTGCCCGAGCGGACGGTCACCAGCGCCGAGGTGGAGGCCCGCGTCGCGGCCGAGAGCGGCGGGTACCGTCCGCGTCCGACGATCGTCCAGCGGCTGACCGGCATCCGGGCGCGGCATGTGATGCGCGACGGCGAGCAGGCGTCCGACCTGGCCGTCGCCGCGGCCCGCCGCGTCCTGGCCCAGCGCGGGACCCACCCCGCCGGGCTCGACCTGCTGATCTTCGGGTCGGCGTCGCAGGACCTGATCGAGCCCGCCACCGCGCACATCGTCGCCGCCAAGCTCGGCGCGGCCTGCCCGGTCTTCGACGTCAAGAACGCCTGCAACGGCTTCCTGAACGGGCTGCAGCTGGCGGACGCGCTGATCCGCACCGGGCAGCACGAGCGGGTGCTGGTCTGCACGGGCGAGAGCCCGTCCCGCGCGATCCGCTGGAAGGTGCGCGACCGCGCCCAGTTCGCGGACGCCTTCGCCGGCTACACCCTCTCCGACGGCGGCGCCGCGATGCTCGTCGAGGCCGCCCCGGACGGCGGGATCTTCTACCGCGACTTCGCCGCCGTCTCCGCCGCGTGGCCCATCGGGACGCTCCCCGGCGGCGGCTCGATGCATCCCCGCGACCCCGACTTCGGCTACTTCAGCGGGGACGGGCGGCGGCTCAAGGACGCGTTCGTCGCGGGCGGCGCGGAGCTCTTCACGACCGCGCTGCAGAAGACCGGCCTGACCTGGGACGACTTCGCGGTCGTCGCCGTCCACCAGGTGACGGTCCCGTATCTGGAGGCGCTGCGCTCGGCCCTCGGCGTCCCGGCTGATCGTCTGGTCGTGACGCTGCCCGAGCACGGGAACGTCGCGTCCGCGAGCCTGCCGTTGCAGGTCGCCACCGCGGTCGCCGAAGGGCGGTGTGGGCCCGGCGACCGTGTGGCGCTCGTCGGGCTGGCGGGCGGCATCAGCCTCGGCGTCATGTTCGCGGAGCTGTGACCATGGGGTTCTGGGTCGTCATTCCCGCCTATGACGAGGAACGCTCGATCGGCGCGACGCTGCGCCGCCTCGCCGAGCAGACCGACACCGGGTTCACGCTCGTCGTCGTCGACAACGGCAGCACGGACGGGACCGCGCAGGTCGTCAAGGAGTTCGCGGCGGAGAATGGCGCGTTCGACGTGCGGATCGTCCACGAGCCGGAGAAGGGGACGGGCGCCGCCGCCGACACCGGCGTCCGGCACGCCGTCGCCGCCGGGGCCACGCACGTCGCCCGCACCGACGCCGACTGCCTCCCGCACCGCGGCTGGGTCGCGGCGCTGAAGCGCGCGTTCGGCGACGGGCTGGAGATGGTGTCCGGGCCGCTGCTGCCGCGCACCGACGAGTTCCCGCTGAAGTTCTGGGAGCGCCGCCTGCTGCCCGCCGTCATCGACCTCGCCGCCCTCTTCGGACGCCTCCGGCCGGGCAACCAGGACCCGCTCTACCTCGGCCCCTACGTGATGATGCCGGGCTGCAACGTCGCCATCACCGCCGACCTGTACGAACGGGCGGGCGGGTTCCCGCGCACCCGCATCGAGGACGTCCACGAGGACCGCGCGCTCGTCAACCGCGTCCGCTACCTCACCGGCGCCTACGGGCTCCGCGACGACGTCGTCGTGTACGGGTCGGTGCGGCGTCTGCGCGCGTACGGCCTGGTCAGGACGCTCGGCTGGTACGCCGACCACCGCTACCGGCCGCCCGTCGTGGACATCCGATGAAGGCCCGCGACTGGGAACGGCGGCTCTACACGGCCGCGCATCCGTTCGCGTATCCGCTGCTGCGCGCCGCAGCGCGGCGGGGCCCGATCGTGCGCGTGCCGGGTGTCGGCGTGGTCGTGAACGACGCGTCCCTCGCGCGCCGGGTCCTGATGGACGGCGAGACGTTCCGGAAGGACGGCCCGGGTTCGCCGGGTGAGCTGTGGACGCCGGTCCTGGGCCCGTCCGTGCTGCTCAACATGGAGGGCGAGGCGCATCGGGTGCTGCGCCGACGGCTCGCCGAGCTGTTCGTCCCGTCCTATACCGAGGCGTTGTGCGCCCGCGTCCTGGACGAACCGCTGGCCCGGCTCACCGATCGCCTGCGGCGCGGCGCGACCGTGGACCTCGTGGACGCGGCCCGCCTGCTCGCCGGGACGGTCATCGCCGAGGTCATCGGCCTGGACACCCGGACCGAAGCGGCCTACCGCGACCTGTTCGAGCAGGGGGAGCGCGTCGTGTCGACGGTCTCGCTGCGGACGCGGCGGCTCTCCCCGTCCCAGGTGCGGCGGGCGCGGGCCGTCCTGGACCCGCTCGGCGACGTCGCCGCTAAGGCGTACTTCACAGGCGACGAATCCACGGTGATGGGACGCATGCGGGCCCTCGGCCTCTCGGAGGACGAGGCCAGAGGGGCCGCGGGCGCGTTCTTCCTGACCGGCACCGAAACGGTCGCCACGCTCCTGCCGCGCCTGATCGCCCTGCTCGCCGACCACGGGCAGCTCGCCCGCGTCGCCGCCGACGGCGCACTGCTCGACCGGGCCATCGACGAGGCGATGCGGGTGACGACGCCGACACCGGTCATGCTGCGCAGCGTCCACCGGCCCGCGACGGTCGGGGGCGTCGCGATCCGTCCGGGCGAGCGGGTGCTGATCGTCACGCACAACTGCTGCCGCGCCCTCGGGCCGTTCGATCTGGACCGTCCGCACCCGCCCGAGCTGCGGCGGCTGTGGTTCGGCGCGGGACCGCACTTCTGCCTCGGATATCCGCTGGCCATGGCCCAGCTCCGCCGGGTCGCCCGGACGCTCCTCGCCGCCGGGCCGCTCACGATCACGCGCCGGGCCGCCGCCCGGGGCGTGCTGATTCCGACTTATCGCCACTTGGGCGTCCGGTTGGGGAGGGGAGTGGCGTGACTCTCGTCCGACGGCTGCTGGACCAGGCCGCCCGCACGCCGCCCGGCAGCGTCGCGCTCGTTTCCGGGACGGGCGCGGAACTCACCTACGGTGAGCTGCGGCGGCAGGTGCTCGCCGTGCGCCACGGGCTCCTTTCCGCGGGGCTGGCGGCGGGGGACGGGGTGCTGTTCTCCGTCCGTCCGTCGCCGGAGTCGCTGGTGCTGGCGCTGGGCGTGGTCGCCGCGGGCGGGGTGGTCGTGTTCGCCGATCCGGGAGCCGGGCCCGAGATGTTCGGCGCGCGGCTGCGGCTGGCGCGTCCGCGCTGGTCGGCGGCGGAATCGATCCTGTACGCGGGCAGCCGGCTGCGTCCCGTCCGGGCCTTTGCCCGCCGGCGCGGGCTGCTGCTGCCGAACCTCGCGGACCTGCGGATCCCGGGCGAAGGTCCGATGCGGCACATCCGAGTCGGGCCTCGCCTGCCCGGCGTCCCGCGAGACGCGCTGTCCTTCAAGCGCCTCGCCCAGGGAGACCCGGCAGATCCCGTCCCGGACGCCGACCCGGACGCGCCCGCCGCCGTGATCTTCACCTCGGGGACGACGTCGGACCCGCGCGCCGTCGTCCACACCCAGGCGTCGCTGGCGGCGGCGCTCGACCTGTTCCGGACGCGGATGCCGCTCGGGCCGGGCGACGTCGTCCACACCGACCAGCTCATGCTCGGGCTGCCCGCGCTGGTCGCCGGGGCGCGCTGGTCGATGCCGCCGCTGTCCTGCGCGCCCGCCGACTTCGCCCGCCTGCTGCGCGAGCGGGAGGCCACCCACACGTTCTGCGTCCCCGTCCACCTGGCGGAGATCCTGGACGCCTCCCCGGACCTGCCGCCGACCCTGCGGTATGTGCTGCTCGGCGCCGCGCCCGCGCCCGCGGGGATCCTCCGGCGCGCCGTCGGGGCGGCGCCGTCCGCCGAGGTCCTGTCCGTCTACGCGATGACGGAGATCCTTCCGGTGGCGATCGCGTCGGCGGAGGAGAAGCTCGCCCACACCGCCCCCGGCGACCTTCTCGGACGCCCGCTGCCCGGCGTCGGCGCCCGCCTGGCCGACGACGGCGAACTGCTGCTGTACGGCCCGAACCTGTGTCGTGGGTACCTCGGCGCGGACCCCGTCTCCGAGCTCCCGACCGGTGATCTGGCGCGCTTCGCCGACGGCCGCCTCGTCCTCGTCGGACGCAAGAAGGACATGCTGATCCGCGGCAAGTTCAACCTCTACCCGGGCCTGTACGAACCGTCGATCGCCGCGCTGCCCGGTGTGGCGGAGGCCGCGATCGTCGGAGTCCCCGACCCTGGGACCGGAGACGAAGAGGTGGTCCTGGCAGTGGTCGGCACCGGCGATCTCCCCGTCCGGCTCCGGCGGATCCTCCCGGACGTCGTCGACCACGATGCGCTCCCGGACCGCATCGTCGTCCTGGACGAGCTGCCCCGCACCGGCCGGACGTGCAAGCTCGACCGCGACCGCCTCCGCGAACTCGTGACGCCACGAGAGACGTCACGAGAGACGCCATGAGAATCGCCGTGACGGGCGCCTCAGGCTTCGTCGGAGGCGCCGTGTGCCGGGCCCTCATCTCCGAAGGCGTCACCACGTTCGCGTACGGGCGTCGCCCTGCCGCCACCCACCTGGACGGCGCGACCTACCGGTCGTGGGACCTCACCCACGGCCCGCTCCCGGACGCCCCCGACGTCGACGCGGTCGTCCATTGCGCGGGCAGCGTCTCCGACTGGGGACCGGCCGCCGACCTGTTCGCCGCCAACCTCACCGGAACCCGCAGCGCTCTCGCGACCTTTCCCGACGCGCGATTCGTGCACGTCAGCACGGCCAGCGTGTACGACCCGTTCCGCCCGAGCGTCATGGTCACCGAGGACGAGGCGCCGGTCCGCCGCTACCTGAACGCCTATGCCGCGTCGAAGGCCGCCGCCGAACGGGCCCTGCCCCGCGACGCGATCGTCCTGCGTCCCCACGCGGTCTACGGGCCCGGTGACACGACGCTGCTGCCGCGCCTGCTGTCCGCCGTGCGCGGCCCGGTCCTCCCGGTCGCCGGGACGGGACGCCAGCGCGTCAGCCTGACCTCGATCGAGAACCTCGTCCGGGCCTGCGTGCTGGCCGCGACCGGGCCCGTCGCCGCGGGCGTCTTCAACATCGCGGACGCGGCCCCGGTCACGATCGACGGCGCGCTCCGCGAGATCCTCCGCGAACGCGGTGTCCGGGCGCGGCCCGTCTACGTCCCCGCCGTCGCCGCCCGCCCGCTGGCCGCCGTCGCCGAGGGCGCGTTCCTCCTGGCCCGCAGTTCGCGATCGCCGCGCGTCACCCGCTACGCGATCAGCCACCTGGCCGTCGAGCGGACCCTCGACATCACCGCCGCCCGCGAGGCCCTCGGCTACGACCCGCACGGGACGACCTTCACCGGCGCCTCCGCCTGGTAATCGTCAACCACGGGTTGACGCAGTTTTGATCGTCAACCTATGGTTGACGCATGACCGAACCTACGCCGGCGGCCGGCCAGGTCCGCCTCGACGACCTGATCAACGCCATCAAGAAGGTCCACACCGACGCCCTCGAACAGCTCACCAGCGCCGTCCTCGCCGCCGAGCACCTCGGCGACGTCGCCGATCACCTCATCGGCCACTTCGTCGACCAGGCCCGCCGCTCCGGCGCGTCCTGGACGGACATCGGCAAGAGCATGGGAGTCAGCAAGCAGGCCGCGCAGAAACGCTTCGTCCCGAAGGGGCAGGCCGCCGACCTCGACGTCTCCCAAGGCTTCTCTCGGTTCACCCAGCGGGCCCGCAACGTCGTCGTGTCGTCGATGAACGAGGCCAAGGCGGCGGGCAACGACCAGATCCGTCCCGCGCACCTCGTCCTCGGGCTGCTGGCCGAGCCGGACGCGCTCGCCGCCAAGGCGATCATCGCGCAGGGCGTTCCGCTCGACACCGTCCGGCAGGCCGCCACCGCCGCGCTGCCGCCCGCGGCGGACGACGTCCCCGACCTCGTCCCGTACGACGCGGACGCAAAGAAGGCCCTGGAGCTGACCTTCCGCGAGGCCCTCCGCCTCGGCCACAACTACGTCGGCACCGAGCACCTCCTCCTCGCCCTCCTGGAGTTCGAGGACGGCACCGGCGTGCTCTCCGACCTCGGCGTCGACAAGGCCGCCGCCGAGGCGAACATCACCGCCGCGTTGGACACGATCGCCCAGCAGGGATGAATTCCGGACGCCCGGCCGGTCCAACCCTTCATGGAGAAGCTCATCAAGGCCAACGGGGTGGAACTGTGCGCCGAGACGTTCGGCGATCCGGGTGACGCGCCCGTCCTGCTCATCGGCAACACGATGCTCACCTGGCCTGACGACCTCTGCGGACGCGTCGCCGCGCTGCGCAGGTACGTCGTCCGCTACGACCTGCGCGGCACGGGCCGTTCCGCGTCCGCCGACCCCGAGGCCCCGGACTACACGCTGCGCGACCTGGTGGCGGACGCCGCCGGGGTGCTCGACGCCCACGAGCTGCCGTCCGCGCACGTCGTGGGCTTCGGGGTCGGCGGCTGGATCGCGCAGCTGCTCGCCCTGGACCACCCCGCCCGCGTCACCACGCTCACGCTGATCGCCACCAGGCCCACCGCGCCCGGCCCGAACGACGCCGACCTGCCCGAGCACGGGCCCGAGCTGATGGCCCATTTCATGAACCCGCCCGAGGTCGACTGGACGGACCGCGCCTCCGTGGTCGCCTTCATGGTCGAGAACGCCCGCCACTTGTCCGGCCAGTCCTTCGATGAGGCCGAGGCCCGCGAGCACATCGAACGGATCCACGACCGGACGCCCGCCGATCCTGACCCCGGCAAGGCGCACCGCGCCGACCTGATGGCGATCGCCTTCGCCGCCCTCGACAGCGGGCCCCGCTGGCGGGAGCGTCTCGGCGACATCACCGCGCCCACCCTCGTGATCCACGGCGAGGACGACGCGTTCTTCCCGCTCGGCAACGGCGAGGCCCTCGCAGCCGAGATTCCCGGCGCCGAACTGCTGACCGTCCCGGGGATGGGCAACGAACTTCCACGGCGAACATGGAACACGGTCGTCCCGGCCGTCCTCCGCCATACGTCCTGACTCCGTGGACGGTCAGGCGGCCGGTCGTGTTCGCGTCCGCTCGCTGCTCGTGCCTATCCGAGTCGGAGGGCGAGGAAGAAGTCGACCTGATCCTCAAGGCGCGACAGGTCGCGGCCGGTCAGGTCCTGGACGCGCTGAATGCGATAACGCACCGAGTTGACGTGCAGATGGAGTTCCTCGGCGGTACGCGTCCACGAACCGGAGTACTGGAGGAATGTCTCCAGGGTCCGGACGAGGTCGGCGCCGTGGACCTTGTCGTAAGCGTGCAGCGGATCCAGGAGCCGCACTTTGAACAGCTGCCGGACGTCATCGGGAACGCTGGCCAGCAGCAGCACGTGAGTGGCGAGCTCGTCATGCCGGACGACGCAGACCGGCGAGTTCCGGGTGGCCGCCAGCCGACGCGCCTGGCGTGCCTCCTCGACGATGCCGCGCAGATCGGGAACGCGGGCGGTGTCGCTGACGCCGAGCGCGACACCGCCGCCGGTCAGGCCGGGCGCCAGTGCGTTGAGCGCGTCCTCGACCTGGCCGACAACGACGTCGTGGTCGGCCAGGCCGTCGTGGTCGTCGTGGTCGAGGGCGATGAGGCCGATGACTTCGTCGTCCACCAGGCCCAGCACCGGGCGTGTCCCCGGAAGGATTTCGGCGAGGACGGTCTGCACCTCGCCCGGCCCGACCCCGCCCCGGCCGGAGGCGGCGACCGCGACCACTGAGGCCCCGGCGGACATCCCAGACCGTTCCAGCTCGTCGGCGACGCCGCCGTCCAGGGCACCGGCGATGACGGCGGTCACGATCTCTTGGGCGCGGCGGCCTTCGGTGCTCAGCCGGTCGTCCAGCCGGGCCCGCTCAAGCGCGACGATGGCGGCGAGTTCGCCGGTGAGGGCGCGGCGCTCCGCGGGCCAGTCGGCGAAGTCGCCCGCGCACGCGACGAACCAGTCGGCCGCCCGGCACACGGCGCCCTCGCCGACCGCGAAGATCGACGCATCGAGGTCCGAGGTGTAGTGCGGCAGGCGGGACGCGCTGAGGAAGGCCCTAGCCAGGGCGGCGGAATCGGGCGGGCGCGCACCGGCCACGAGGCGTCCGGCGGCGGTGAGGACCTGGCAGCGCATACCGAGATCGCGTTCGACCAGGTCGAGGACGGCGCCGAGCCCGGTGCCCTCGACGAGCCGCCGGTGCCGGTCCAGGACGGCGGTCAGATCGGCGGCGCGGGCGCCGGACAGATGCCGGACGACCTCCTCCGTGACCGTCGCGAACGACACGTCCTCCGGGACCTTGAACAGCGGGAGGCCGTGGCGGCGGCAGGCGTCGACGAGATCGTCCGGGGTGGTGCCGAACGCGAGGTCGCCGGCGGCGAGGCCCGACACGCCCGCGTCGGCGAGGGCGCGCACGAACGTCTCCGAGTCCGCGGGCTCCGACCGCCAGACGAGCCCGGTGAGGACCAGCTCCCGCCCGCGCAGGTAGCGGCCGGGGTCGAGGAGGTCGGTGGTGACCACCCACCTGATCGGCCGGTCCAGCGCGGCGTCGTCCCCGGCGACGACCTCCAGCCGCAGATCGGACATGGCGAGCAGGGCGCGGAGCTTCATATGTAGCAACCTACAAAGCCTCGCGGGCGCGGGGGAGCCGAGTTCGGACGTCCTGTGGCTCGACCGGCTCCCGGGCGGCCGTGTGTACTGCAAGCGACGAGGGAGGGATCGGTGCTGCTCACAGACGCGGACCTGTCGGCGTGCTGCGCGTCCCGCCGCTGGATCGACGCGGTCGCCGCACGGCGCCCGCGCGACCTGGACGAACTGCGCGCGGCCGCCGCGAGCGCGCTGGACGAGCTCGAATGGCCCGACGTGGAGGAGGCGCTGGACGCGCACCCGCGCATCGGAGACCGCGTGGACGGCTGGTCGAAGGCCGAGCAGTCGGGCATGGACGGCGCGGAGTCGGACGTGCGTGCCGCCCTCATCGAGGGGAACCGAGCCTATGAGGACCGCTTCGGCCACGTGTTCCTGATCTGCGCGACGGGCCGCACGGCCGGGGACATGCTCGGCGACCTCCGGACCCGGCTGGGGAACGGCGTCGAGGCCGAGCGGGCGGTCGTCCGGCGGGAACTGGCGAAGATCGTGGACCTTCGCCTGATCAGACTGGTGGGGGAAGAGGATCTGTGAGTCTTTCGACGCATGTGCTGGACGCGGCGAAAGGGCTGCCCGCGGCCGGGATGACCGTCCGGCTGCAACGCCGCACGGCGCGCGGCGACGGCGGTGGCGGTGACGGCTGGACGACGCTCGCCGAGATCCGCACCGACCAGGACGGCCGGATCAGGGAGTGGAACACCCCGCTGAACGCCGGTACGCATCGCCTGGTGTTCGACACATCCGGCCTGTCGGACTTCTTCCCCGAGGTCGCCGTGGCGTTCACGATCACCGACCCGGACCGGCATCTCCATGTGCCGCTCCTGATCAGCCCGTTCGCCTACTCGACCTACCGAGGGAGCTAGCGACATGGGCATCGTGCTGGGCCCCAACCGCTACGGGAAGGCGGAGACGCGCGTCGTCCGCGTCACCCGCTCCGGTCCGCGGCACCGGATCAAGGATGTGAACGTCAGCGTCTCGCTCTCGGGCGCGATGGACGACGCGCACCTGACCGGCGACAACGCGGCCGTCCTGCCGACCGACAGCCAGAAGAACACCGTGTTCGCGTTCGCGAAGAAGCACGGCATCGAGGCGATCGAGGATTTCGGCCTCCTCCTCGCCCGCCATTTCGTGGATTCGCAGCCGACGATCTCCCACGCCCGCGTGGAAATCCACGAGTATTCGTGGGATCGCATCACGGGCGGCCATTCGTTCGTCCGGGACGGCGGCGAGGTCAGGACGGCGCTGGTCCACAGCGACGGCGAAGGCGGCGCCGAATCGGTCGTCTCCGGCCTCGAAGACCTGGTCGTCCTGAATTCGACGGGCAGCGAGTTCCACGGATTCGTTCAAGACGAATACACGACGCTGGCCCCGACCGACGACCGCATCCTCGCGACCGCCGTCACCGCCCAATGGCGCCACCGGAGCGCCAGATCCGGCGACTGGGACGACTCCTACCACTCCGCTCGGCGCCACCTGCTGCACGCGTTCGCCGAGACGCACAGCCTGTCCCTTCAGCAGACGCTGTTCCAGATGGGCCGCCGCGTATTGGACGAACGAGCCGAACTGTGCGAGATACGGCTGTCGATGCCCAACAAGCACCATTTCCTGGTCGATCTGGAGCCGTTCGGCCTGGACAACGACAACGAGGTGTACTTCGCGGCGGACCGTCCGTACGGGCTGATCGAGGGCACCGTCCGCACCGACGACGCGCCGCACGCGGCGTCCGCCTGGACCTAGGGGATCGAGAGAAATGGAATTCCTGCGACCGGCGACCTGGAGCGAGGCGCTCGCCGCGAAGGCTGAGCTGCCGGGCGCGCTGCCCGTTCAGGGCGGCACCGACGTCATGGTCGAGATCAACTTCGATCAGCGCAGGCCGGAGGCGCTGCTCGACCTGACGACGATCGGCGAGCTCGCCGAATGGGAGACGTCCGGCGGGCGGCTCCGCGTCGGCGCGGCCGTCCCCTACACCCGCCTGATCACGGAACTGGGCGCACGCCTGCCCGGCCTGGCGCAGGCGTCCCGGACGGTGGGCTCGCCGCAGATCCGCAACCGCGGCACGGTGGGCGGCAACCTCGGCGCGGCGTCGCCCGCCGGGGACGGCCATCCGCCGCTGCTGGCGGGCGACGCGGTGGTCGAGGCGGAGTCGGCGGCGCGCGGCGTCCGGATGATCCCGATCACGGAGTTCTTCACCGGCGTGAAGCGGAACGCGCTCGCCGCGGACGAGCTGATCCGCGCCTTCTGGACGGCGCCCGCGACGGGCCCGCAGTACTTCGCCAAGATCGGCACCAGGAACGCGATGGTGATCGCCGTGTGCTCGTTCGCGCTCGCGCTGCATCCGGCGGAACGGCGCGTCGGCACGGGCCTCGGCTCCGCCGCCCCGACCCCGCTCCGCGCCACCGCCGCCGAGGCGTTCATCTCCGCGGAGCTCGACTGGGACGGCCGCGGCCCGCTCCGGGAACCGGCGGCGCGGCGGTTCGGGGAGCTCGTCGCCGAGGCGGCGTCGCCGATCGACGACGTCCGCGGGACGGGCGACTACCGCAGGCACGCCCTGTCGGTGATGGCCCGCCGGACGCTGACCTGGGCCTGGAGAGACCACACCACCGGAACGACCAGGAGGGAGGCTTCCTGATGCGCGTGAACGTCACCGTCAACGGCTCGGACGAGGTCGTCGACGACGTGTGGGAGGGCGAGAGCCTGCTCTACATGCTGCGCGAGCGGATGGGACTGCCGGGCTCCAAGAACGCCTGCGAGCAGGGCGAATGCGGCTCCTGCACCGTCTACCTGGACGGTGTTCCGGCCTGCGCGTGCCTGGTCGCGGCCGGTCAGGCGGAGGGGCGCCGCGTCGTCACCGTCGAGGGGCTGGCGGAGGGGCAGCCGGGCGACGAGCGGCTGGATCCCGTCCAGGAGGCGTTCGTGGAGACGGGGGCCGTCCAGTGCGGGTTCTGCACGCCCGGCCTGATCGTCCAGTCGCACGACCTGATCGAGCGGAACCCCGCGCCGTCCGACGCCGAGATCCGCGAGGCCCTCGCGGGCAACCTGTGCCGCTGCACCGGCTACGAGAAGATCCTGGACGCGGTGCGCCTGGCGGCGGAGCGCAAGCGGAAGGCGGCGGCACAGTGATCATCGAGAACGCGCATGTCGTCACGGTCTCGGGCGCCGAATATCCGGACGGCCACATCGTCGTCGACGGCGACCGCATCACGGCCGTCGGCCCCGGAAAGGCACCCGAGCCCGCATCCGCGTCCGCGTCCGCGTCCGCGTCCGCGTCCGGGTCCGCGTCCACCCGCGACACCGAACGGATCGACGCCGCCGGATGCCTCGCCACCCCCGGCCTGATCAACACGCACCACCACCTCTACCAGTGGGCGAGCCAGGGCCTGGCCGTCGACAGCACCCTGTTCGACTGGCTGACGACGCTCTACAAGCCGTGGTCGAAGATGGACGCCGAGGTCGTGGCCGGTGCGGCGACGGCGGGTCTCGGGTGGCTCGCCAAGTCGGGCTGCACCACGTCCACCGACCACCACTACCTGTTCCCGAAGGGGCGCGGTGACCTGTTCGCCGCGGAGGTCGAGGCGGCGCGGGAGATCGGCGTCCGGTTCCATCCGTGCCGGGGCTCGATGGACCGGGGCGAGTCGCAGGGCGGGCTGCCGCCGGACGAGGTGGTCGAGGACCTCGACACGATCATCGCCGAGACCGAGGCCGCGATCGACCGGTATCACGACCCGTCGCCCGGCTCGATGCTGCGCGTCGCCGTGGCCCCCTGCTCGCCGTTCACCGTCACGCGGGAACTCCTGCTGAAGTCCGCGGAGCTGGCGCGCGACAAGGGCGTGCGGCTCCACACCCACCTGGCCGAGACGCTGGACGAGGAGGAGCACACGAGGGAGCAGTTCGGCATGACCCCGGCCGAGTACATGGACTCGATCGGCTGGCTCGGCCCCGACGTGTGGCTCGCGCACTGCGTCCACCTGCACGACACCGACGTCAAGCGGCTCGCCGAGACCCGCACGGGGACGGCGCACTGCCCCAGCTCCAACGCCCGCCTCGGCGCCGGGATCGCCCGCGTGTCGCGCCTCCTCGCGGAGGGCGCGACGGTCGGCCTGGGCGTGGACGGCCCGGCGTCGGCGGAGCTCGTCCCGCTCGCGGGGGAGCTGCGCCAGGCGATCTACCTGCAGCGCGCCCGGTACGGCCCGACCGCGCTGACCGCACGGCAGGCGCTGGAGATGGCGACGCTCGGCGGGGCCCGCTGCCTCGGCCGCGAGGACGAGCTCGGCTCCCTCGAACCGGGCAAGCTCGCCGACATCGCGCTGTGGCGGGTGGACGGCTTCCACGCCGCCGTCGACGACCCCGTCGTCGCGTTCGCGTTCGGTCAGACGCCGCCGCTGCAGCGCCTGCTCGTCGGCGGGCGGACGGTCGTCGACGACGACACGCTCGTCACCGTCCCGCAGGACGAGGCCGGCCGCCGCGGGGCCGCCGCCCACCACCGGCTGATGAGGCTCGCGGAGGAGGTGCTCTGATGGCGTCACCGCAGAACCGGGAAGCGCCCGTGAAGAGCCCGGGTCATGTGACGGCCCCGGGGCTGGGCGGCGTGGGCGAGAGCCCGCTCCGCCCGGACGGGACGCTCAAGGTCGCCGGGGAGTTCGCGTACGCGTCCGACCTGTGGATGGACGGGATGCTCTGGGGCGCGACGCTCCGCAGCCCGCACCCCCGGGCGCTGATCAGGTCGATCGATATCGGCGCGGCGGTCGCGACGCCCGGCGTCCGCGCCGTCCTCACCCACGAGGACGTGCCCGGCCGGAAGATGTTCGGCATCGACCACGTCGAGGACCAGCCCGTCCTCGCGATCGACCAGGTCAGGCACCAGGGCGAGCCGGTCGCGCTCGTCGCCGCCGACCACCCCGAGACGGCCCGCCGCGCCCTCGCGAAGATCATCGTCGGCTACGAGGTGCTGGAGCCGATCACCGACCCGCGCGCCGTGATCGCCGATCCGGAGGGGCTGAAGGTCCAGGGGCTCGGCGGCATCACCCGGTACCAGCCCGTCCGCGTCGGCGACGTGGCCGCCGCGAAGGTCGTGGCGCAGGTAGTCGTCGCGGGCGAATACGAGGTCGGCATCCAGGACCAGGCGTTCCTCGGGCCGGAGTCCGGGCTGGCGATCCCGTCCGACGACGGCGGCGTCGACCTGTACGTCTCCACGCAGTGGATCCACAACGACCTCAAGCAGATCGCGCCGTGCCTCGGCCTCGCCGACGACCAGGTCCACATGACGCTCGCCGGGGTCGGCGGCGCGTTCGGCGGGCGCGAGGACCTGTCGATGCAGATCCACGCCGCGATGCTGGCGCTGCACACCGGCAAGCCGGTGAAGATGTCGTACAACCGGTACGAGTCGTTCTTCGGGCACGTCCACCGGCATCCCGCGCTGATGCGGTACGAGTACGGCGCCACGGCGGACGGACGGCTCCTCTACGCCGACGTCGAGATCGTCCTGGACGGCGGCGCGTACACCTCGTCCACGAAGAACGTCGTCGGGAACGCGGCGTCCCTGGGCGTCGGCCCGTACGAGATCCCCAACATCAGGATCGACGCGTACGGCGTCTACACGAACAACCCGCCGTGCGGCGCGATGCGGGGGTTCGGGGCCGTCCAGGCGTGCTTCGCCTACGAGTCGATGATGGACAGGCTCGGCGCGGCCTGCGGGCTCGGCCCGCTCGAGATCCGCCGCCGCAACGCCGTCTCGCAGGGCTCCAAGCTCGCGACCGGGCAGGTCATCGAGTCCCCGGCGCCGCTCGCCGGGATGCTGGCCCGGCTGGACGCGACGCCGATGCCGCCGCCGCTCGACCCGTCCGACCTGCGGAACCTGCCGGGCGGGGTGTCGCAGACGACGCACGGCGAGGGCGTCGTGCGGGGCGTCGGGTACGGCGTCGGCATCAAGAACATCTGCTTCTCCGAGGGGTTCGACGACTATTCGACGGCGCGTGTCCGGCTGGAGGTCATCGGCGGCGAGGCGACCGCGCTGGTGCACACCGCGGCGGCGGAGGTCGGGCAGGGTCTCGTCACGATCCAGGCGCAGATCGCGCGGACGGAGCTGGGCGTCCAGCGGGTCACGATCGCGCCCGCCGACAACCGGGTCGGCGACGCGGGCTCGTCCAGCGCGTCGCGCCAGTCGTACATGTCGGGCGGCGCGGTCAAGACGGCCTGCGAGGCGGTCCGCGCCGAGCTCCTCGCGCTCGCCGCCCGGCGTTTCGACCGCACCGACCGCACCGACCTCGCCGTGGCCGGCGGGAAGATCGTCTCACGGGCGGACGGCGTGCTCGGCACGGTCGAGGACGTCCTCGGCGACGCCGTCATCGAGGAGACCCGCGAGTACCGCCACCGGCCCACCGCCGCGATGGACCCGGTCACCGGGCAGGGACGCAGCCACACGCAGCTCGCCCTGTGCGTCCACCGCGCCGTCGTGGACGTGGACACGGACCTCGGGCTCGTCAAGGTCGTCGAGCTCGCCGCCGTCCAGGACGTCGGCAAGATCATCAACCGGATCGGCGTGGAGGGGCAGATCCACGGCGGGTCCGCGCAGGGCCTCGGCCTCGCGGTGATGGAGGAGATCGTCGTGGCGGACGGCGTCGTCCGGAACCCGTCCTTCACCGACTACCTGATCCCCACGATCCTCGACATGCCGCCGATGCGGCTCGACATCCTGGAGAACCCCGACCCGGAGGCGCCGTACGGGCTGCGCGGGGCGGGCGAGCCGCCGACGCTGTCGTCCACGCCCGCGATCGTCGCCGCGATCCGCGACGCGACGGGCCGGGCGCTGACGCGCGTGCCCGTCCGGCCGGAGCACATCGTCCGGGGGGCGTGACGTGGACGATCTCGTGATCAGGTCCCGCCGGGCCGTCCTGCCGGACGGGGAGCGGCCCGCCGCCGTCTCCGTCCGCGCCGGCCGGATCGCCGCGATCTCCCCCTACGCCGCCGACCCGCCCGCCGCCCGGGAGTCGATCGACCTGGACGGCGTCGCGCTGCTGCCCGGCCTCGTCGACACCCATGTGCACGTCAACGAGCCGGGCCGCACCGAATGGGAGGGCTTCGCCACCGCGACCCGCGCCGCCGCGTCGGGCGGCGTCACCACGCTCGTCGACATGCCGCTCAACTCGCTTCCGCCGACCGTCGACCCGGCCGCGCTGGCGGCGAAACGCGAGGCGGCGGAGGGCGCGTGCGCGGTGGACGTCGGGTTCTGGGGCGGCGCCGTCCCCGGCAACCTCGCCTCGCTGCGCCCGCTGCACGACCTCGGCGTGTTCGGCTTCAAGTGCTTCACGTCCGATTCCGGCGTCCCGGAGTTCCCGCCGCTCGCGGTCGGGGAGATGCGGGCGGCGTTCCGGGAGATCGCCTCGTTCGGCGGGCTGGTCATCGTCCACGCGGAGGACCCGGGGTCGCTGACGGCGCCGTCCGGCGGCGGGTACGCGGAGTTCCTGGCGTCCCGTCCGGCGTCGGCCGAACGTCTCGCGGTGGAGCGGGTCGTCGGGCTGGCGGAGGAGACGGGCGTCCGGGCCCACATCCTGCACCTGTCCGCCGCCGACTGCCTGGACGTCCTCGCGAAGGCGCAGGCCGACGGCCTGCCGGTCACCGCCGAGACCTGCCCGCACTACCTCACCTTCTGCGGCGAGGACGCCCGGAGCCCGGCGCACAAATGCTGCCCGCCCATCCGTGACGCCGCCAACCGCGAACTGCTCTGGCAGGGCCTGGCCTCGGGCGTCGTCTCCTGCGTCGTCACCGACCATTCGCCCTGCACGCCCGAGCTGAAGCGCGGCGACTTCGCCACCGCGTGGGGCGGGATCTCGTCCCTCCAGCTGGGGCTGCCCGCCGTCTGGACGGAGGCCCGAGCACGCGGCCACGGCCTGCACGACGTCATCCGCTGGATGTCGGAGGGCCCCGCCGCCCTCGCCCGCATCCCCGGCAAGGGCGGGATCAGCGTGGGGAACGACGCCGACCTCGTCGCGTTCGACGCGGCCGCGACCTTCACCGTCGATCCCGCCGCCCTTCACCACCGCCATCCCGTCACCCCCTACGAGGGCCGGACGCTGACCGGGATCGTCCAGTCCACCTGGCTGCGCGGAGTCCCCGCGACGGACGCGCCCGCCGGACGCCTGCTCAGCCGACCGGAAGCGCCATGACCGACTTCACTGCATTGCCCGATCTGGCCGTCCGCACCCTCGGGGGCTCGGTGATGGCGGCGAGCGACGAGTCGTTCGCGGCGAAGGAGAATCTCCTCAACCCGTGGGCCCCCGCGTTCCGGCCGGAGACGTTCGGCCCCAAGGGGCAGGAGTACGACGGCTGGGAGACCGCGCGCCGCCGCGACCAGGGACACGACTGGGCGCTGATCCGCCTCGGCCTTCCGGGCAGGATCCTCGGCGTCGTCATCGACACCGCGTGGTTCAAGGGCAACTTCCCGCCGTACGCGTCCGTGGAGGCGTGCTTCGCCGACGGCCATCCGTCGCCCGCCGAGCTGGAGGACGCCGACTGGGTCGAGATCGTCCCCAAGAGCCCCCTCGGAGGGGACGCCGCCCACGAGTTCGCCGCCGCCGAGCCCGGCCGCGTGTTCACCCACGTCCGGCTGGCCATGTTCCCGGACGGCGGCATCGCGCGGCTCCGCGTCCACGGGCATGTCGTCCCGAACCCCGAGTTCCTGACCGGGCTGACCGTCGACCTCGCCGCCCTGGAGAACGGCGCCCGCGTCGTCGAATGCTCCGACATGTTCTACTCCTCGCCGGACAACATGCTGTTCCCGGGGCTGGCGCGAAACCAGGCCGAAGGCTGGGAGACGGCGCGGCGCCGCGACGACGGCCACGACTGGGCCCTGATCCGCCTCGCCGCCCCGGGCGTGATCAGGTTCGCCGAGATCGACACCGCGAACCTCAAGTTCAACGCCCCCGCCGAGTTCGCGCTGACCGGCTTCGACGACCGCCGTCCGCCCGGCGACCGGGCGCCGTCCTGGACCCTGATTCCGCGGACCCGCCTCCAGCCCGACACCCGGCACCGCTTCCGGCTCTCGACGCCCGAGGTCACCAGCGTCCGCCTCGACATCCACCCGGACGGCGGCGTCGCCAGGCTCCGCCTCCTCGGCGACCTGGCCCCGGACACCGAACAGGACCTCCTGGCCCGATGGCGCGCCCTCACCCGCCCCTAGCCGCTCCATGACGATGCCCCCGGCCATGTCGGCGCCGGGGGCATGCTCATCGTGGGGTCAGGGGGCCTCGGTGGGGTCCTCCAGGAGGTCGTCGAACTCGCCGTCCTTGACGCCGGCGATGAAGGCGTCCCACTCGGCCTCGGTGAAGTAGAGGATGGGGCCCTCCGGGTTCTTCGCGTCACGCATGACGACGGCCCGCTCACCGAAGTCCTTGTGCTGGACGGGGACGTCCTTGCCATCGACGAACTCGATGATGACCCCGTCGCTGAGGATCGGTTCCTGCTCGGTCACTGGCACACCTTCTCATCCTGGAACCGGCCGGCCGCTCGACCCGGCGCCGACCGGGGGTCGTCCTGGCAGCGGCCGGGGTTCGTCCTGGCGCTTGTCGAGGATCCAGGCTACTGGGGAAGGGGCGCACGGCACACGGGAACCCGTCCCCGGCCGCCGGACGGCGACAAGGGACGGCGCGGTCCCGTCAAAAAGCATCCCCGGCCGTCCAAAGGGGAGAGAACGGCCGGGGAAGATCTCACGGCTTGCTACGGCGGACCGTTACGGCTTGCTGAAACCGAACGTGTACTCGCCGGTCCCGGTGTAGGCGTGGACGCGGTACCGGTAGGTGCCCGCGGCGCCGTTGTAGTTGATGGTCTCGTCCGGCGTCGGGCTGATCGACTGGGCGACGGTCTGCCAGGTGCTGCCGTTCAGCTTCTGCAGGTAGACGTCGAAGTCGACGCCGTCAGGGCCGTCGAGGCACGCGGTGTGCGCGCCGGTGGACGTCGTGGTGTAGTTCCCGTTCGGCTGGTAGTCGCTGGCGCCGGACGTCAGCGAGTCGGTCACCTTGGTCTGGTATCCGTCGCAGGCGCCCGGACCGGGGCCGCCGCCCTCGGTGACGAGTTCACGGCCGTCCTGCGCGAGGATCTGCAGGACCTCGCCGACGGGCTGGAACCAGGTCTGGTCGCTGCTGTCCTGGCCGTTGTTGCAGCTGCCGGACGTGCCGGACGTGATGCCCTGCGCCTGCCCGCCCGTCTGGGTGAACAGCGCGCCGCCGGAGTCGCCGGGGTCGGCGCAGACGTTGGCGCGGATCAGGCCGGTGACGGTGCCCTCGGGGTAGTTGACGGTCGCGTTCCGCTGCTGGATGGGGCCGCACCAGATCTGCGTGCTGGTGGTGCCGCCCGACCTGCACACCCGGGTGCCGACGGGCGCCTCGGTCGCGCCGCTGATCGTCTCGTACGTGCCGTCGTACTTGTTGACCTTGGGGGTGGGCGTCCACTGGTTGTTGGTGTCGACCCAGGCGTAGTCGTCGCCGGGGAACGAGGAGCCGCCGAACGTGCCCTGCGCGACCCGGTTGGCGCCTTCCGTCGTCTCGCCGGTGTCGCCGCAGTGCCCGGCGGTGATGAACCCACCGGTGACGGAGAACGCGACGGAGCAGCCGTACTGGGTCGTCCAGTACCGCTCGCCGCCGATGACGTCGTGGACGAGGCGGGGCTTCGCCGCCGAGTGGACGATGCGGACCGCCGCGGCGTTCACACCGCTGGCCTTGACGAACCGTTTCGCGGCCGTCCCGCTGGACGCGTTGACGACGACGGTGTTGCTCTCGGCGTCGACGTACCAGGAGGTGACCGACTTCGCGGCCGATCGGGAGTGCCGGTTCAGCTTCGTCAGCACGCCGCCGAGTTCACTCTCGCTGTATTTCACCACCTTCGGTTCGGCGCCCGCCGCCTTGATCGCGGGGGCGGCGGAGGCGTCGGTGGTGGCGACGACGACCTGGGAGCCGTTCTTCACCCAGGCGCCGCCGAATTCGGATCCGAGCGACATCCGGAGACGCTTCTGGATGGCGGCGGTCTTGCCGACGGGTCCCAGCGGCCGCGGCGCCTTTGCCGCGGTGTGTGCCTGCGCGGCCGGGGACGCCGTGTCCGCGAGCGCCGGGGTCGCCAGCGCTGCGGCCAGGCAGGTCCCGACCGTGATGCCCAGCAGCAGGTGTTTGCGGGCCATGTGACTCTCCTGAATGGGGGTGGGGGTTGGGAGAGGTGGGCGCCCAATGCCGGGACTGTAAGGCGGCCCATAACCCGCAGCAATAAATCGCTTCCAAGTGGTATTTCAATGTTGATTCGATTCGACTCGAACCACGCCGCGTGGGCAGCCGGGCGCGGCGAGGCGGCGGCCGCGCGGGGGCGGGGGACGGGGCGCGTCAGGCGTCGATGAGCAGGCGGGCGGCGGAGATCTCCAGCCGGGCCTGGATCTCCTCGGCGGTGGCGTTGCCGCGCAGCATCTCGATCATCTCCATGGTCCAGATGCCGGCGAGCGCGCGGGCGACGAGGCGGCGCGGATCGTCGGCCGGGACATCGGGGAGCTCGTCCGGGCCGCCGGACGCGGCGCGCAGGAGCAGGCCCGTCATCCGGTCGCCGAAGTCGGTCTTGACGTCCGACAGCAGCAGCGAGCGGATCAGCGCCTCCGCCAGCTCGGGCTCGCGCATCAGCCCGCGGGTCGCGCGCATCAGCACCTCCACGGCGCGCTGCGGCGGGTCGCCGGCGCTCGGCGGGCGGCGCTCGATGCTGCCTTCGAGGAGGTCGAGCTCCTCGCTGACGACGGCGACGACCAGGTCCATCTTGGACGGGAAGTAGCGGTAGAGGGTGCCGAGGGCGACTCCGGCCCGCTCGGAGACGGTGCGCATCTGCATCGCCTCGATGCCGCCGCGCGACGCGAGCGCCGCGGCGGCCTGGACGATACGCTTGCGCCGCTGGTGCTGGTTGCGGGAGCGCACCCCCGGCTGGCGTGCGGGGCCGGCCGCCTGCCCCCGGGCCCCGTCCCCGGTCACTGTCGGCTCTGCGGTCACGGTCGTTCCCTTCTCTGCGGTCGGTCACCCGGCGCGTCCTCCAAGGATACAGGCCTCACAAGAACGTGTTATCAGATCGGCTGAGCGTGGTCGTGTGGCCCGATGCCGTCCCCTGGACACAGACTAGAATCTGTTCTACTTTCGCTTTGTCCGGAAGGGAGCGGATGGGTGGACTTCAACCTCGACGAGACCCGGCGGGAGCTCCGGGACCTCGCGGCCGGCCTGCTCGCCCGCGAGGCGGCGCGGGACCGGCTGGCGGCGTTCGAGCGGGGCGGCGCGCCGTACGACGCCGCGACCTGGAAGGCCCTCGCCCAGGCCGGGCTGCTCGGGGCCGTCCTGCCGGAGACGGTCGGCGGCGCGGGGCTCGGGCCGGTCGGACTGGCCGTCGTCCTGCGGGAGGCGGGGGCGAAGGTCGCGCCCGTCCCGCTGTACGCGTCGCTCGCGCTGGCCGCCGTCCCGATCGGACGGCACGGCACCGCCGCCCAGCGCGCGCTGCTCGGCCCGCTGTCCGCTGGGGAGACGGTCCTGACGGGCGCGTACCGCGAGGTCGGCCCGGTCGGAGAGGTCACGGCGACGGCGCGGCGGGACGGCGGCGGCTTCGTCCTCGACGGGGTGAAGACGTTCGTGCCGTACGCGCGGGAGGCGTCGCGCATCCTGATCCCCGCACGCGTCGAGGACGACGGCATCGGGGTCTTCCTCGTGGAGCCGTCCGCCGTGACGATCACACGGCAGCCGTCCGCGACGACCGAGCCGCTGTCGCGCGTCGCGCTCGACGGCGCCCGCGTCGGCCCGGACGCCCTGCTCGGCGGCACCGCGGACGGCGTCACCTGGGACACCCTGCGCCGCACCGCCGTCGCCGGAGCGGTGGCGGTCGCGTCCGGCGTGATCGACGGCGCGCTGGAGCTGACCAGGGAGTACGTCGGGACGCGCGAGCAGTTCGACCGCGTCCTCGCGCAGTTCCAGGCCGTCACCATGCAGATCGGCGACGTCTACATCGCCAAGCGCGCGCTGGACGTGGCCGTCTGGGCGGGCGTGTGGCGTCTCGCCGAAGGCGCCGCGGACACCGACGAGGTCCTCGCGGTCGCCGCCTACAACGCCTGCGGCCCCGTCGTGGAGGCCCTGTACACCTGCCAGCACCTGCACGGCGGCATCGGCCTGGACGTCACGTACCCGCTGCACCGCTACTTCGCCTGGGGCAGGCAGTGCGCGCACCTGCTCGGCGGCGCGGACGACCGCCTCGACGCGCTCGGCGACCTTCTCGCCCAGAAAGGCGCGGCGTGACGTTCATCGACGTCGTCCGAATCCGAGAAGGCAGGGCGCGATGTTCATCGACCTGACCGGCGAGCAGCAGAGGCTGCGCGCCGAACTGCGCGAGTACTTCGAGAACTGCCTGGACGAGGAGCAGCGCGCCGCCATCCTGGACGACCCGTTCGGCCCCGCCTACCTGGCGCACTGCCGCCGCCTCGGCCGCGACGGGATGCTCGGCGTCGCGCTGCCGGAGGAGTACGGCGGCCGCGGCTACGGCCCGGTCGAGCAGACGATCTTCGCCAACGAGATCGCCCGCGCCGAGGTCACCTATCCGCTGATCACGCTGAACTCCGTCGCGCCGACGATCCTCCAGTACGGGACGGACGCGCAGAAGGCGTTCTTCATCCCGCGCATCCTCGCGGGGGAGTGCCATTTCGCGGTCGGTTACAGCGAAGCGGGCGCGGGCACCGACCTCGCCGCGCTGCGCACCACCGCCGTCCGGGACGGCGGCCACTACGTCGTCAACGGCCAGAAGATTTTCACGTCCGCCGCGCACACCGCCGACTACGTGTGGCTCGCCGCCCGCACCGACCCGGACGCGAAGAAGCACAAGGGCATCTCGATGTTCGTCGTCGACTGCGCCGACCCCGGCTTCTCCT
This sequence comes from Actinomadura sp. 9N215, assembly GCF_044326345.1. Taxonomy (NCBI): domain Bacteria; kingdom Bacillati; phylum Actinomycetota; class Actinomycetes; order Streptosporangiales; family Thermomonosporaceae; genus Actinomadura; species Actinomadura sp. 9N215. Next base: position 226,501 of record NZ_JBIRBA010000012.1, read on the forward strand.
GGACGCCGATCATCACGATGGACGGCCGCCACCACACCAACGCGACGTACTTCCAGGACGTCCGCGTCCCGGCGGACATGCTGATCGGCGAGGAGAACAAGGGCTGGGACCTCATCGTCAGCCAGCTCAACCACGAGCGGGTCACGCTCGGACCGGCCGGGAACATCGGGCGCGTCCACGTCCGGTTCGACCGCTGGGCCCGCACCACCGCCGGCCCGGACGGACGGCCGCTGATCGAGACGCCCGCCGTCCGCCGCGCGGTCGCGCGCGTGTACGCGTACCTGCGCGTCAACGAGCTGCTCAACTGGCAGGTCGCCGCGAACCAGGACCTCGGCTGGCTCGGCGCGCCGGACGCGTCCGCCACCAAGATCTACGCCTCGGAGCGGATGCAGGAGGTCGGCCGGATCGTCGGCGACGTCCTTGCCCGGCACGGCGACCCCGGCGACCCGGAGACCGCGGAGTTCGCCGAGGCGGCCGACCGGCTCGCGAAGGGCGCGCTCGTGCTGACGTTCGGCGGCGGCGTCAACGAGATCCAGCGCGAGCTGATCGCGATGATCGGCCTAGGCCTGCCCCGAGCCCCGCGCTGACCCCCGCGCCTTGCGCGGCTCGGCGCTCACCTTCTTCGGTTCGGTGCCGTGCGCGAAGCCCGCGGCGTCGGCGTCGGCGGCGTGCCGACGCGGCGCGTCCTGCGCGCGGAGCCGGGGGAGGACGCGGCGCAGGTCGTCCAGGAGCAGGTCGGCGAGGTCGTGGCTGAACCCGTTGCGCACCACGACGCGCAGCACGGCCAGGTCGGTGCGGTTCTCGGGGAAGGTGTAGGCGGGCACCAGCCAGCCGCTCTCGCGCAGCGCCGCGGACACGTCGAAGACGGTGAACCGGTCGGCGTCGTCCCGCACCCGGAACGCGAACACCGGGAGCTCGCCGCCGTCGGTGAGCGTCTCGAACGGGCCGAGGCCGCCGATCTCGGCAGCGAGGCGGGTGGCGACGTCCCGGCACGTCCGCTGGACGCGCCGGTACCCGTCGAAGCCGAGCCGCAGGAACGTGTAGTACTGGGCGACGACCTGCGCGCCGGGACGGGAGAAGTTCAGCGCGAACGTCGGCATGTCCCCGCCGAGGTAGTTGACGTGGAAGACCAGGTCGTCGGGGAGTGCGTCCTCGTCCCGCCACAGCGCCCAGCCGACGCCGGGCATGACCAGGCCGTACTTGTGCCCGGACGTGTTGATCGACGCGACCCTCGGCAGCCGGAAGTCCCAGGTCAGGTCCGGGTCGAGGAAGGGGGCGACCATCGCGCCGGACGCGCCGTCCACGTGGATCGGGACGTCAAGGCCGGTGCGCCGCTGCAGGTCGTCGAGCGCGGCCGCGATATCGGCGACGGGCTCGTAGCTGCCGTCGAACGTGGACCCGAGGACGGCGACGACCCCGATCGTGTTCTCGTCGCACAGCTCGGCCGCCTCCCGCGCGCCGAGGTGGAAGCGGTCGCCCTCCATCGGCACGTAGCGGGGCTCGACGTCGAAGTAGTCGGCGAACTTCTCCCAGCAGATCTGCACGTTGACGCCCATGACCAGGTTCGGCCGGTCGGCGGGGGCGCCCGCGTCGCGGCGGCGCTTCCGCCAGCGCCGCTTGAGCGCGAGCCCGCCGAGCATCGCCGCCTCGCTCGACCCGGTCGTGGAGCAGCCGACGGCGCGGCGCGGGTCGCCGGCGTGCCAGAGGCGGGCGAGCATGTGGACGCAGCGCAGCTCCAGCTCGGCGGTCCGCGGGTACTCGTCCTTGTCGATCATGTTCTTGGCGGCGCACTCGGACATCAGCCGCAGCGCCTCCGGCTCCGCCCACGTCGACACGAACGTGGCCAGGTTCAGGCGCGCGTTGCCGTCCAGCATCAGCTCGTCGTGGACGATCTGGTACGCGGTGCCCGGCTCCATCTCGCCGGCGGGCAGCGCGTACCGGGGGACCTTCAGCGGCTCCCGGCTGAAGATCGGGTTGACCTCCAGGTCCCGCCCGCCGCGCCCGCCGCGGCGGGGATGCTTGAGCGCCATGCCGCCGACCTCCTCCGCCTCGCCGGCGCCGTCCTGCCCGCCAGGCCGGGACGTCCCCGGCTGCGCACGCGATACCCGCGGCATCGCGTCCCACACGGAACGGGGCCCGCGGGCGTCAGCCGCGGGGAGGCTCGTTGAGGCCGTTCTCCAGGATGTCGAAGGCGTGGTCGATGGTCTCGGAGATCGAGCCGAACGCGCCGGGGTAGCGGCGGAGGGCGTCGGTGGCGGCCTGGAAACCGCAGGTCGCGACGCCGGCGATGACGTGCGGGCGCAGGTCGGTGGCGGGGTCGACGCCGAGCCGCCTGGCGATGACGTCGGTCAGCAGCGCCTGCTTCTTCTGCGCGTGCTCCAGGCTGCCCGCCATGAGCGTGGGGCTCTGGCTCATCATCTCGAACATGCAGGTGAACCGCTCGGGGTCGAAGCCGAGCTCGCCGCGCTCGCAGGCGCGGGCGATCTCCACCACGGTGCGGCGCAGCGCCGTCATGATCGGCTCGTCCGCGGGGCGCGCGGCGAGCGCCGACATGACGGCGTGGGTCTGCTCTTCCTGGAAGGTGAGCGCGACGTCCTCTTTCGAGGCGAAGTAGCGGAAGAACGTGCGGGACGAGACGTCCACGGCGTCGGCGATCTCCTCGACGGTCGTGGCGTCGAAGCCCTTCTCGGCGAAGAGGGCGAACGCGGCGTCGACGAGCGCCTCGCGGGTGCGCTGCTTCTTGCGCTCGCGCCTGCCCGGGGGCTGTGACCCGATGCAGGCGGCGCCGGTCTCGGGGGCGGTCGCGGTCATGGGCGAAGTTTAACCACCCGGCGATCCCCAGCCAAGCGTCAGCGGGTAACGAATGTCGTGATATGAATCATGTCGCAGGACGACGAGAGGCATTTGACGACAAGTGTCATCTTGTGACAGTTTGATGTCTTCGTCACATCGAAGCCTGCCGACATGCCACTTGGAAAGGTCGCCGATGACTCAGCCCCAGGGCGCCGAGACACTCGAACCGGGCGCCGTCCACACACCGCCGCGCGACCGTGCGCGGGGCCGTCCGGCCAGGGCCGGGCACGGCCATCCCTGGCTCACGCTCGTCGCCGTCGCGCTCGGCGTGATGATGGTCGGCCTGGACGCGACCGTCGTGTCCATCGCCAACCCCGCGATCGCCAAGGACCTCGGCGCCAGCCTGTCCGGGCTCCAGTGGGTCACCAACGCCTACCTGCTGACGCTCGCCGTCACGCTGATCCCGGCCGGGAAGATCGCCGACCGGTTCGGCCGCAAGCGGACGTTCCTCGCGGGCGTCATCGGGTTCGCCATCTCCTCGGTCCTGATCGGCCTGTCCGGCGGCCTCGGGATGGTGATCTTCTGGCGCGTCGTGCAGGGCTTCGCGGGGGCGCTCCTGCAACCGGCCAGCCTCGCCATCCTGCGCAACACGTTCCCCGCCAACAAGCTCAACGCCGCCATCGGCGTCTGGGGCTCCACGGTCGGCATCTCCATCGCGGGCGGCCCGATCGTCGCCGGCGTGCTCGTCGAGAACGTCAACTGGGAGTCGGTGTTCTTCCTGAACGCCCCGCTCGGCGTCGTCGCGCTCCTCGTCGGCCTGTGGGTGATCCGCGAGTCCAAGGACGAGAAGTCCGTCGGCTCGTTCGACCTGCCCGGCGTCGCGCTGCTCTCCGGCGCGCTGTTCGCGCTGGTCTGGGGCCTGATCAAGGCCGGTGAGGACGGCTTCGGGGACTCGGTCCCGCTGGTGTCGTTCGCCGTGTCGGTCGTGCTGTTCGCCGCGTTCGTCTGGAACGAGCTGCGGGTCGAGAAGCCGCTGCTGCCGCTCGGGCTGTTCCGGTCGGTGTCGCTGTCGGCGGCGACCGGGCTGATCGTCCTCGGCTTCTTCGGGATGTTCGGGACGGTCTTCTTCATCACCCTCTACCTGCAGCAGGTGCACGGCATGAGCCCGGTGGACGCCGGCGTCCGGATGCTGCCGATGACCGGCGTGTTCATCTTCGCGTCCCCGCTGGCGGGCGCGCTGACCAGCCGGTACGGTCCGAGGCTGCCGCTCGTGCTCGGCATGGCGTTCACCGCGGCCGCGATGTTCGGGCTGTCCCGCATCGGGGTGGACGCCCCCTACATCGAGCTGTGGCCGTGGTTCGTGCTGGTCGGGCTGGCGTTCGGGATGGTGATCGTCGCCGGGACCGAGGCCATCGTCGGCAACGCGCCCGCGCACCTCGCCGGCGTCGCGGGCGGGCTCCAGCAGACGGCCGCGCAGCTCGGCGGCGTCCTCGGGACGTCGGTGCTGGGCGTGCTGCTGTCCACCAAGGTCGGCGACGTGCTGTTCGGACGCCTGACGGGCGCGGGCGTGCCCGGCCCCGCGGCGGAGCAGCTCGCTGGCCAGGGCGGCATCGTGTCGCAGGGGGTCGCGCCCGTCCCGCCCGGCACTCCGGAACCGGCCGCGGAGGCCATCACCACGGGGAGCCACCTCGCGTTCATGGACGGCTTCCAGAACGCGCTGACCGTCGCCGGTGCGGTCGCGCTCGTCGCGATCTTCGCGGCGCTGCTGGTCCGGCGCGGCAGCACCCCGGTCGACGGCGCTGCCGCTGCGTGACGCCTCGGTTTGACGGGGGTGCCGCTCCGGCGGGTCAGCCCTGGCCCGCGTCCGGAGACGGGGCCGGGTTGGTCGTCGGGCTGGGGCTGGACGTCCCCGGGTCTTCGGTCGGCGGATCCGTCGGCGGGTCTGTCGGAGGATCCGTCGGCGGGTCCGTCGGCGTCTCCGTGGGCGGGTCCGTCGGCGGGTCCGTCGGGTCGCCCGGGGGAGTGGTCGGGTCGGCCGGAGTGCCGGTCGGCTCCCTGTCCCCGGTCGGCTCCTCGGACGGGGACTTCGTGGGCGAGGCCGTGGCGCCGGGGACGCCGCGGTCCCGGCGCGGGTCGGCGTTCGGGTGCGGGTCGTCCGGGGAGCCCGGCGTGCCGCTCGGCACGCGCTCGGACCCGGTGACGCCGGACATCGGGTTCTGCGGGCCGCCGCCGGTGCCCGCGGACGCCGGGTTCGTCTGGGCGTTGCTCGCCGTCGGGATCAGCGAGTTCGACCCGCCGTCCTTGCCCGACGGCCAGGAGGCGAGCAGGCCGATGACCGCCGCGGTGGACGCCGCGACGCCCGCCGCCGCGCCGAGCCCCTTGGACATGCCGCCGGACAGGCCGCGCCGCGGGCCGTCCAGGCCGTTCCTGGCGTCCCGGCCGTTCCGGCCGTTCCGCGGGCGGCCGTCGCCGGAGCGGGCCCGCTCCGCGCCGATCACCACGAGCGGGCTCGGCGCGACGATGCTCGGCAGCGGCCGGGTGGTCTCCTCCGCGCAGGCGGCGAGGACCGGCTCGCGCAGCCAGCCGGGCGCCCGCGCCGGCGCGCGGCGGGCGAGGAGCTGCGGCAGCCGGCCCTTCTCGAAGGCGGAGATGAGGTCGAGGCGGGGCTCGGTCGTCCCGCGCATGAGGGTGTCGAGGACGGCGCGTTCCAGCCGCGTCCGGGCGGCGTTGAGCAGCTGCGCGACCGTGTCCGGCGCGATGCCGAGGACGAGGGCGACGTCATGGGGTTCGAGCCATTCGCCCGCCCACAGCAGCAGCACCTCGCGATGGTCGGCGCGCAGCCCGCCGGCGGCGCGCAGCAGCGGGTCGGAGCCGGTGAACAGCGGTGCGCCGCCCGGGCCCGCCGCATTGCCGATGCCGGTTCCCGTCCCGGAGGCGGTTCCGGTGAACGCGCCGCGCTCGGAGCAGGCCGTCCGGGACAGCGAGTACAGCCAGAGCACCCGGTCGCCGCGCGGCGGATGGTGCACGGCGGCGGTGAACGTGTCGCCGACGGCGGCGGCGGCCTGGCGGTCGCCGACGAGCGACCAGCAGTACGCGTACAGGCGGTCGGCGTGCGCGTCGTAGAGCGCGTCCATGTCACCGCGCATGCGGTCTCCCGTCCCTGCCCACACCCTGTCCACACAACCTGGCTGACGGGACTCTAGCGCCTCCGGTCAATGTCTGAGAAGTCAGGGATTGGGGGAAACGTCGAATAGCACGGAAGGTAACCGAGGCGCATGCGGACAGTGACGTTCATGGAGATTTAAGGAAGTTCACGAAATTCGTCGGATTTCTGATCCGGTTAAGCAGGGAAGGTCCCGAACTCGCTATCGGATTTCGTGGGGAGTGATCGTGACCCGGATGACTGTGGACGATGTCTACCAGCACATTCGCGGCGTCTGCTTCAAGACGGGCCCGCCCGGGACGGTCGGCGCGGAGACGGAGTGGCTCGTCGTCGACGCCGCCGATCCCGCCGCCCACGTCCCCGGCGACCGGGTGCGCGCCCTCGTCGCTGACGCGGGCCCGCCGTCCGGCGGGAGCAGGGTGACCTACGAGCCCGGCGGGCAGGTCGAGCTCAGCTCCGCGCCGTTCGGGAAGCTCGCCGACCTGTGCGCGGCCCTCGGCGCCGACATCGCGCACGTGCGGGACGCGCTCGCCCCCGAGGGCCTCGCGCTCGCCGGGCACGGCGTCGACCCCGTCCGGCGGCCGAGGTTCCAGGCCGTCCATCCGCGCTACGCCTGCATGCGGGACTACTTCTGCTCAGGCGGCTTCCCCGACGCGGGGCTCGCGATGATGTGCTCGACCGCGTCCGTCCAGGTCAACCTGGACATCGGGGCCGACGACCCGGACGCGTCCCGGCGCTGGCGGCTCGCCCACTCGCTCGGCCCGGTGCTGGTCGCCGCGTTCGCGAACTCGCCGCTGCGCGCCGGACGCCGCACCGGGATGCGCTCGTCCAGGCAGGGCATCTGGACCGAGCTCGACCCCTGCCGCACCCTGCCCGTCCTGCGGGACGGCGCGGACGCCGACCCCGCCGAGGCATGGACGCGGTACGCGCTCGACGCCCGCGTCATGCTCCTCCACACCGCGGACGACGAGTGGGTCACCGGCCCGGGGATGTCCTTCATGGAGTGGCTGGCCAAGGGCGAGCCCGACGAAGAGGACCTCACCTATCACCTGACCACGCTGTTCCCGCCCGTCCGGCCGCGCGGCTGGCTGGAACTGCGCATGATCGACGCGCTGCCCGGGCCGTACTGGCCCGTCCCCGTCGCCGTCGCGACCGCGCTGCTGGACGACCCGGCCGCGTCGAGCGCGGCGGAGGCGGCGGCCGAGCCGGTGGCGCACCGGTGGGCGGACGCCGCCCGGTGCGGGCTGTCCGACGCGTCCATGGCCGCCGCCGCGCGGGCCTGCTTCGCCGCGGCGCTGGACGCGCTGCCACGGCTCGGCGCGTCCGGGCTGGTCCCGCTGGTCGAGGAGTACGCCCGCCGGTACGTAGAGCGCGGACGCAGCCCCGCCGACGACCCGCCGTCCCCGTCCCCCTCACCGTCCCCATCACCGTCACCGTCCCCGCCGTCCCCGTTACCGCCGTCGGAAGAGGAGGTCACGACATGGCCCCGGTGAGCGCCCCCGGCTCGATCGCCGAGGACGACCTGAAGGAACTGATCGCCACCGAGCTGGAGGCGGTACGGGACCGCAGCTTCGGCCTCACCACCCACGTCCTCGCCGAGGCAGACCTCACCGGCCAGGTGTCGCCGCTGATGTCGCCGCTCGTCTGGGACCTCGCGCACGTCGGCAACTACGAGGAGCTGTGGCTGCTGCGCGCGGCGGCGGGCATCGACGCTATGCGCCCCGAGATAGACGACCTGTACGACGCGTTCGAGCATCCGCGTGCGGAACGGCCGTCGCTGCCCCTCCTGTCGCCGGACGAGGCGCGTTCCTACATTCAGACGGTTCGCGCCAAGGTGCTCGACTCGCTGTCGGCGGTGCGGTTCGACACGGCGAATCCGCTGACGTCCGGCGGGTTCGTGTACGGGATGGTCGTCCAGCACGAGCACATGCACGACGAGACCATGCTGGCCACCCACCAGCTACGCAAAGGCGCCCCCGCGCTACTCGACCCCTTGGCCGAGCCCTTGGGGAACGGTGCCGACCGCCCCGGAACGGACGAGGTGCTGATCGACGCCGGTCCATTCCAGATGGGCACGTCCGACAATCCGTGGGCGTACGACAATGAGCGTCCGGCGCACATGGTGGACGTCCCCGCGTACTACATCGACGTAGAGCCGGTGACCAACGCCGCCTATCTCGCCTTCATCGAAGCCGGCGGATACGACGACCCGCGCTTCTGGGACCCCGCCGGATGGGAATGGCGTACCAGCGGCGGCAAACGCGCCCCCGCGTTCTGGTCCCGTGAAGGCGGGCAGTGGCTGCGCCGCCGGTTCGGACGGACGGAGCCCGTCCCGCCCGGCGAGCCCGTCCAGCACGTGTCCTGGTACGAGGCGGACGCCTACGCGCGCTGGGCGGGCAAACGCCTCCCGACCGAGGCCGAGTGGGAGAAGGCCGCGCGCTGGGATCCCGCCGCGCAGCGCTCCCGCACATACCCGTGGGGCGAGCACTACGCCGAAGGCCGCGCCAACCTCGGTCAGCAAATGCTCCGTCCGTCGGAGAGCGGCTCGTACGCGTCGGGTGCGTCCGCGTACGGGGTCAGGCGGATGCTGGGCGACGTGTGGGAATGGACGTCGTCCGACTTTCACGGCTACCCAGGCTTCCGGTCGTTCCCCTACAAGGAGTACTCGGAGGTCTTCTTCGGCCCCGAGTACAAGGTCCTGCGCGGCGGTTCGTGGGCGACGCACCCGCTCGCCATACGCGGATCGTTCCGCAACTGGGACTACCCCATCCGCAGACAGATCTTCTCCGGCTTCCGCTGCGCACGAACCCTACGGGAGGGGGCCTGAATGTGCCGCCACCTGGGCTACCTAGGGCCCAAACAGACACTGCACACCCTCGTCTACGACGGCGAGTACTCGCTGGAGACCCAGGCGTACGCGCCACGCATGACGCAAGGGAACCTGCTCAACGCCGACGGGTTCGGCGTCGGCTGGTACCAGGACGGTTCCGCCGTCCGGTTCCGCCGTGCCCAGCCCATCTGGACCGACCAATCGTTCCGTGAGGTCGCCGGGGCCGTACGGACGTCGTGCGCGGTCGCGGCGATCCGGTCGGCGACGGACGGGTTCCCCGTGGACGAGTCGTGCGCGCAGCCGTTCCGCGCCGGGACGTGGCTGTTCAGCCACAACGGCAAGATCGAGGACTACGGCGGCGTCGAGTCCAAGCTCCGCGACCTGGCCGGAGACGGGGTCGGGGTGACCGAGGCCCGCGCCCCCGTCGACTCCGCGCCGCTGTTCGCGCTCGCCGTCCGGTACTGGCGGGAGGGCCTTCCGCTGGGCGATGGCCTGGCCGCCGTCGTCGGCGCGGTCACCGCGTTCGCGCCGGGCCGCTACAACCTGCTCGCCTCCGACGGGACGTCCCTGGCCGCCACGACCTGGGGCGACTCGCTGTTCGTCCGCGAGGGCGAGGACGAGATCCGGGTCTCGTCCGAGCCGCTCGACGACGACCCCCGCTGGACGCGCGTCCCCGACCGCTCGCTCGTCACCGCCGGTCTCGCGTCCGGCGTCCGCATAGACCCGCTCTGAATTCGCTGAGGGAGAACCACGTGGACCGGTTCCTGACCGCCGACGACCTCGCCAAGACGCTCCGCCGGGACGTCCGGGACGGGCTAGCCGGCACGCCCAAGACCCTGCCGCCCAAGTGGTTCTACGACGAGCGCGGCAGCGCGCTCTTCGAGGAGATCACGAAGCTGGACGAGTACTACCCGACGCGCCGCGAGCGGGAGATCCTCGTCGCGCGGGCGCCCGAGATCGCCGCCGCCACCGGCGCGCGGACGCTGCTGGAGCTCGGCGCGGGATCGGGGGAGAAGACCCGGCTGCTGCTCGACGCCCTCGCCGGCACGCTCCGCTCGTACGTGCCGGTGGACGTCAGCGGCGACTTCCTGGAGGAGGCGGCGGCGGGCATCGCGGCCGACCATCCGGGCCTGGCCGTCCGGACCGTCGTCGCCGACTACGAGCAGCACCTGCACCTGCTGCCCGGCGGCGAGCGCCGCCTGATCGCGTTCCTCGGCGGGACGATCGGCAACATGCCGCCCGACGCCAGGATCGGGTTCCTCGGCGGCCTCCGCGCCGCCATGTCCGACGGCGACTTCCTGCTGCTCGGCGCCGACCTCGTCAAGGACCCGGTCCGGCTCGTCCGCGCCTACGACGACGCGGCCGGGGTCACCGCCGAGTTCAACCGCAACGTCCTGCGCGTCATCAACCGGGAGCTGGACGCCGACTTCGACCCGGCCGCGTTCGAGCACGTCGCCGTCTGGGACGGGGCGGAGGAGTGGATCGAGATGCGGCTCCGCTCCACCCGCGACCAGGACGTCCGCGTCCGCGGCCTCGACCTGGAGGTGGCGTTCGCGGCCGGGGAGGAACTGCGCACCGAGATCTCCGCCAAGTTCCGCCGCGAACGCCTCGAAGCCGAACTCGGCGCCGCCGGGATGGAGCTCGCCGCGTTCTGGACGGACGCGGCCGCCGACTTCTCCCTCACCCTCGCCCGCCCCGCGCTCGGGTAGACCCGGGCGGCGGCTGCGCCCAGGGCGCGGCTAGGACTTGCGGACGGGGTGGGCGAGGCCGAACCGCGTCAGGTCCGAGACCAGGCGGGTCGCCACGTAGCGGTGGCCCGCCGGGCTCGGGTGGGTGCGGTCCCGCTTGATGTACTGGGCGGCGTTGCCCGTGTTCGACTGCCGGTCGCCGGTGATCCACCGCTCGCCGATGGGGTCGACGAACGGGACGCCGAGCTGCCCGGCGAGGCCCTGCAGCGCGTCCCGGACGGAGACCGCGCCCTGCACCGGCGTCGCCGACCCCCACAGCGGGCCCATCAGCACGATGTGCGTGCCGGGCCAGCGCTGCCTCGCCCGCTCGATCAGCAGATGCGCGGCCGCCGCGACCTGCGGCGCCGGGACGCGCCAGTCGTTGTGGCCGCCGGACACGATCAGCAGGTCGGGCGCGGGACGCCAGCCGAACTGGCGCTCGAACAGGCCGAGGTACGCGGCGCCGCCGCTCGTCTTGACGAACCCCGCGCCCGCGCGGCCGCCGACGACGACCTGCCAGCCGAGCAGCCGCGCCGCGGCGGACGCGAACGTCTCCTCCGGCTCGACGCCCCGCTCGCCGACCGTGTAGCTGTCGCCGAGGAACATCACCACGGGCGGGCTCTGCGGGCGTTCCTGCTCGTCGCGCTTGCCCGGGCCGTCCGCCGCGGCCTGCCGGTGCACCGAGCTCCGGAACGCGGAACAGCCCGTCGCGGCCAGCGCCGCCGAAAGGCCCAGGCACAGCACGAGAGTCGCCGCGCCGCGCCGGGCGCGGCGAGAGGTCATCGAGAACCGCCCATCGTCCAGGACGATTCTTCCAAGCCCAGCAGATTGTCAAAGAACATCAGTCGTCCGGGGGGAGCATCAAAGTCTCGGGGGTCGCCTGGCATCTTACTGATCCGGCACTGGAATCGTGGCGGGTCCGGACGGTGTGGCGGGTCCGTTTCGGAGTAATCGCGCTGTGTAATCGCGGAGGGAATCGCGGCCTCGCCTACATCTGCCGTTCACCTTCCGGCTCGGGGCGGGAAACCTTGCGCCGAAAGGGTTCCGCGGTGACTGGACGGGAACGGCTCCGCGAACTAGATCTCCTGCGCTTCCTGGCCGCACTGGCGGTGGTGCTGTTCCACTTCACCGGTTTCTGGGGTGACGGAGCGTGGCCGGACCCGGCGCGGGAAGTGTTCCCGGAGCTCGCGCCGATCGCCCGTTTCGGCTATCTCGGCGTCGACCTCTTCTTCGTCATCAGCGGATTCGTGATCCTGATGAGCGTGTGGGGCCGCGGGCCGGGGGAGTTCGGGATATCCCGGCTGGTGCGGCTGATGCCCGCGTACTGGGTGAGCGTGCTGCTCGGCGCGGCCGTCTACGCCCTGTTCCGGCAGGGGAACGGCATTCCCGGACTGGTGCTGCCGAACCTGACGATGCTGCAGGGCGGGGTCGGCATCCGGAATGTGGACGCCGTCTACTGGACGCTCTGGGTCGAACTGCATTTCTACGTTCTCGCCGCCGTCCTCGCGGGCATCGGCATCACGTACCGCTCCTGCCTGATCTTCATGGCGGCCTGGCTGTTCGGCGGCCTGTTCGCGGACGAGGCCGGGAACAAGCTGCTCCAGGTGATGCTGGTGCCGACGTGGAGCCCGTACTTCATCGCGGGCATGGCGCTCTTCATGATCCACAGGTTCGGGCCGACGCTGCTGCTCTGGGGATACGTGGCCGTCGCGTACCTGCTGGCGCTGCGCTGGGGCGCCTGGCGCGCGGCGCACGCCTTCCACGACGCCAACGAGGTGGTGGTCAGCGTCGTCATCACCGGCATCTTCGCCGTGATGGCCCTGGTCGCGACGGGCAAGCTGAAGTGGGTGCGGTGGCGGGGGCTGACGGTTCTCGGGGCGCTCACGTATCCGCTGTATCTCGTCCACTCGCAGCTGGCGCTGCCCCTGCTGGACGCGGTGTACCCGGAGCTCAACAGGTGGGCGGCGCTCGCGGTCGTCATCGGCGCGTCCCTGCTGGCGGCGTACGCCGTGCACCGGCTGGTCGAACGTCCGGGCGCCGCCTGGATGCGCAGGCGCCTGCTCGCGGCGCTGGAGCCGATGCGGGCTTCCGACCCGGTGACCAGGTTGGTCGGCCGCGGCGATCGGGGTGGACGCGGCGGCGCCGGCCTCAACGGCGCCGAGCCTCCCGATCGCACCCCGGCCGAGGCGACCCCCGCCGCCCCCAGGTGAACCTGCGTCCGGCGAAAGGCGCGTATGGGCGCGCCCGGACCGATCACTGGATCTCGCCCCGATGCGACATGTCTGCCCCGTGAAGTGGGCTGGTGTGACATGTCGGCGAGCGGCGGCGCTGAACGATGTGTGGGGCGTCCGGCCGATGTGAGCGGGCTTCGGCCGGACGCACCGCCTCCGGCGGGCCCGTCTCCCCCGGTCGGGTCCGCCGGAGGCTCCAGCCTCGGAAGGCTCGTCAGGACGGGTCGTCCGGCGGCCGCAGCTCGTCGGTGTAGCTGACCGTCAGGCGGCGCATCACGCCCGACCCGTCGATGGAGTACTGGCCGAGCCGGTCCAGCGGCGGCGAATAGGCGTGGATGGAGACGCTGGCGTCTTCCAGGCCGGTGAGCCGGTGGATGTGGTCGGGACCGAAGGAGAACGACCGTCCCTCGCCGACGACGATGCGCACGGGGTCGCCGCCGATGCGCGGGTTGTTCTCCTCGATCGCACCGGCGACGACGCGGACGGCGCCCGACGACACGTCGTGGTCGTGCCAGCCGGTGTCGTTCTCGGGCGTCCAGCACAGGAGCCAGACGTCCACGTGCTCGTCGCGGTAGAGCGAGGCGTAGTGGCGCCGCCCGCCGGAGAACACGACGTGCTGCCGCCACAGCCCCGGCCGCTGCGCCAGGCCGTCGACCAGCGCGCGCAGCTCGTGCCTGTCGAGGGGACGTCCTGGCAGGCGCTCGAATCCGGCGGGGCGGGACAGGACCTCGGATGACACGGGTTCGCTCCTCTCCGATTCTCTCGTCGCCGCGCGCGCCGAGTGTGTCGAGCGCACGGCGAACGGGCTGGACACGGCTGCTGAACCGTATCAGTTAACCGTTTCAGTGAAGCGATTCAGAGGACGTCCCGTCAAGTCGGGTCCGCGGGTTTGTCAGTGGCGGCGTCTAGGGTTGGGGGGATGTCGGAGAAGCGCAAGCGCGCGACCATCCGGGAAGTGGCGCAGGCGACGGGTCTGTCGCCTGCGGCCGTCTCGTACGCGCTGCGCGGGATCCAGACATCGGAGGAGACGCAGGAGCGGGTCCGCGCGGCGGCGGACGAGCTCGGCTACGAGGCGCATCCGATCGCGCGGGCGCTGGCCAGCGGCCGCACCGACCAGGTCGGGCTGCTGTGCGGCTCCCTGGAGGACTACTGGCAGCAGTCCCTCGCCGTCGGCATCGGCCGGGCGCTGCTGGCCCGCGACCGCTACGCCCTCATCGTCGACGCGGGCGGCGATCCCGAGCGGGAGCTGGTGCTCGCCAGGCGGCTGCGCGACCAGCGGGTGGACGGCCTGATCGTCCAGCCGCTCGACCCGTCCGCCGCGCTGTGGACGGAGCTCGCCGGCACCATCCCGGTGGTGTCCATCGGCGACGCGCTGCACGGCGGCCAGGCGCAGGGCGAGGTCGTGTTCGACAACCGGCGCGGCGTCACGCTCGCGCTGGAGCACCTGCGCGACCTCGGGCACCAGCGCGTCACCGTGTTCACCCCGACCGGGGCCAGCACGCCCGACCGTCCCGCCGACGTGCACGTGAACGCCGAGGCCGAGCGGCTGGGCCTGCGGGTCGGCGTGGTGGTCGTGCCGCAGTCGCTCGCCGCGTCCACCGAGGTCGCCCTGCGGGTGCTCGGCGGTTCCGACCGCCCCTCCGCCGTGTTCTGCTTCGCCGACTCGATCGCCTACGGCGTCTACGCCGCCACCCGCGAGCTGGGCCTGGACGTCCCCGGCGACGTGGCGGTCTGCGGGTACGACAACCATCCGATGTCGGCGCTGCTCACCCCGCCGCTCACCACCGTCGACTGGGACATCGACGGCATCGTGCACTCCGCCGTCCGGCTCGTCGTGGACGTCATCGACGGCAAGCCGCGCAGGCGCCGCGTCGTCCGGGAGCCGTCCCTCCGCGTCCGCGCCTCCACCGGCGAGCGGTCCGGCTAGGGGTCACGGGTGCAGCCGGGCCAGGCCGGGGAGCAGGTCCGCGGCGGCGGCGATGTCGGCGTCCAGCGGCCGGTCCTCCACGCGCGGGTCGAGGACGGCGGCGGCCAGGTCGAGCGCCGACCGCAGCGGCCCGCCGGACGGCGCGCGCCCCTGCATCCGCAGCGCCCGGACGCCCGCGACGAGCTCGCAGCCGAGCCCGAGCCGGTACGCGGCGACGGCGTCGGTCGTCGCGCGCGCCGACTGCGTCGAGAAGCCCGCGTGCTCCTCCACGCCGCGCGACAGCACCGCGCTGCCGAGCGCCGCCGGGGTCGCGAGGCGGCGGACGTCCGCGAGACACGAATGCGCCACATACTCCAAGATCATGATTCCGGACGACGCCTCCGTCGCGCCCTGGAACGGATAGAGCCCGGTGAACGACGGCTCCGCGAGCGTCCCGAGCCGGGCCGCGGCCAGCGCCATGGTCTGGAACAGCGCGGCGCGGGCGGAGTCGAGCGCGAGGCCGACGTACGCGGTGTGGAAGTTGCCGTTGTGCCAGACCGTCCGGCCCGCGACGTCCACGAGCGGGTTCTCGGCGGCGGCGTTGATCTCGCGGGCGACGACCTGCTCGGCGTAGCCGGCCGCCTCCAGCGCGGGCCCGTGGACCTGCGGGAACGCCCGGTAGCCGTACGGGTCCTGGATGCGCATCGGCGCGGGCTGGTCGAAGGCGAGCAGCGTCCGCATCGCCGCCGCGACGTCCTGCTGGCCGGGATGCGGGCACGCGTCCTGCACGGCCCGCGCGTACGGCTCGCCCGACCCCCGGACGGCGAAGTGCGACAGCGCCGCGACCACCGTGGACGCGCTCAGCAGCTCCCGCAGGTCCGCCACCGCGAGCGCCGCCTCGCCGAGCGTCGCCGCGTTCGAGCTGATGAACGCCAGCGCGTCGGCCGACCGCAGCCGGTAGCCGGGGCCGCGCTCGGCCGCGCCGTCCGGTCCCGGCCGCCAGGGCCGCTCGCCCAGCAGGCACAGCGCCGTCGACGCCAGCGCGGTCAGGTCGCCCGTCCCGATCGCGCCGTACACCGGCACCGGAGGAAGAAGGCCCAGGTTGAGGACGTCCGCCAGCGCCTGCAACACGCCCGGTTCGACGCCCGAGCCGCCCGCCGCGATCTGGTTCAGCCGCACCGTCAGCATCGCCCGGACGATCTCCGGCGCGACGAGCGGCCCCGCGCCCGCCGCGTGGCTGCGCAGCAGCCGCAGCCCGTGCGCGTCGGAGTCCTCCCACTCGACGTCGACGACGCGGTTCGCGCCGACGCCGGTCGTCCGCCCGTACACCGGCTGCGACGCGGCGACCTCGGCGGCCGTCCGCCAGGCCGCCCTGGCCCGGTCGACGCCGTCCGGCGCTATGGCGACCGTCACATCCTCGCGGGCCGCGCGTACCACCTGGGCGCAGGTCAGCGCCGTCCCGTCGATAACGATTCGGCTGTGCTCCACGGCGCAACGCTACTTTCCCTGCATTACTGGTCGTTATGCTCCAGATCTCAAGTTCCGGACACGCCGGGACATCACGGTGACCGTACCCATTAGTTACGGTTGGGTAGAACCGAGTTACGGCAGGCAGAAGCCGGAGTCGATGGACGGCGTCGAGGGCGCCCTGCGAGGAGTGAATCGTTGATCACCTTTGAGGGCGTCACCAAACGCTACCCGGGCGGCACCGTCGCGCTCGACGACGTCAGCCTCGACTGCCCCGCCGGCCGCATCACCGTGTTCGTCGGCACGTCGGGCGGCGGCAAGACCACGGCGCTGCGCACCATCAACCGGATGGTGGAGCCCACGTCCGGACGGGTCCTCATCGACGGGCAGGACGTCCGCGAGAACCGGCCCGCCGAGCTGCGGCGCGGCATCGGCTACGTCATCCAGCACGCCGGGCTGTTCCCGCACCGCACGATCGAGGACAACATCGCCACCGTCCCGTACCTGCTGCGCTGGAACAAGAAGAAGGCGCGGGAGCGGGCGCTGGAGCTGATGGAGCGGGTCGGGCTCGAACACTCGATGGCCAAGCGGTACCCGTTCCAGCTGTCGGGCGGCCAGCAGCAGCGCGTGGGCGTCGCCCGCGCCCTCGCCGCCGACCCGCCGATCATGCTGATGGACGAGCCGTTCAGCGCCGTCGACCCCGTCGTCCGCGCCGAACTGCAGGACGAGTTCCTCCGCCTCCAGGACGAGCTGCACAAGACGATCGTGTTCGTCACCCACGACATCGACGAGGCCATCAAGCTCGGCGACAAGATCGCCGTGTTCCAGACCGGCGGGAGGCTCGTCCAGGTCGACAGCCCCGAGAACCTCCTGGCCCATCCGGCCGACGACTTCGTCGCCGGTTTCATCGGCCAGAACCGCGGGATCCGCACGCTCTCCTTCGCCGGGACGAGCGACCTGCGGCTGAGCGACGACGCCGTCCGGTCCGTGACCGCGGACCCCGCCGACGTCGCCGGTCTCGACTGGGTGCTCGTCGTCGACGAGGGCCGCCGTCCGCTGGGCTGGACCCGTCCCACCCAGGTCGCGGGCGCGCTGTCGGAGGCGCCGCTCGCGCCGGTCGGCGCCACGTTCCGCGTCGGCGCCGACTCCGTGCGCGTCGCGCTGGACGCGGCCGTCCTGTCCCCGGCGGGCCTGGCGGTCGGCGTCGACGAGGCGGGCGCGGTGATCGGCACGGCCGCCGGAACCGACCTCCTCGCCGTCCCCACCCACGGCACCCACACCAACGGCAACGGCAACGGCGGCAACGGCGCCACCGCCGTGGATGCCGTGGACGACGTGAACGCGGATGACGTGGACGACACGCCCGGCGACGACGCCCGTCCGGACGGCGGAGGCGCGGGCTGATGGACATCGACTGGTCCTGGATCGCCGACCACCGGGACACGCTCACCGAGCACGCGCTCATCCATCTCAGGCTGGCGCTGCTGCCGGTGCTGTTCGGCCTGCTCATCTCGCTGCCGCTCGGCGTGCTGTGCCGCCGCTGGGGCTGGCTCTACCCGCCGACGCTCACCATCGCGAACGTCCTGTACGCGGTCCCGTCGCTCGCGCTGTTCATGATCTTCATCCAGTACACGGGGCTCACCGCGTCCACCGTCATGATCCCGCTGACGCTGTACAGCCTGTCGGTGCTGATCCCGAACGTGGTGGACGGCCTGGCGTCGGTGTCCGAACCCGTCCGGCAGGCCGCGACCGCCATGGGATTCGGAACGCTCCGCCGCCTCATGCAGGTCGAGCTGCCGATCGCCGTGCCCATCGTCATCGCCGGGACGCGGGTCGCCGCGGTGTCGTCCATCAGCCTCGTCGCCGTCGGGCAGCTGATCGGGCAGGGCGGGCTCGGCTACGACATCATCCGCGGCTACCAGCTCCAGTTCCAGACGCAGATCGTCGCCGCGACCGTCCTGATCGTGCTGCTGGCGCTCGTCACCGACGCGATCCTGGTCACCGTCCAACGGCTGCTCACACCCTGGGCGCGGGCGCGCGGGAAGGCGGCCTGATGACCGCAGCGAAGCGAGGATCTTCAGGCCGCCTCCCCGGGGGTCTGGGGGTCGCCCCCCAGAAAGGCAGGGCGTCGTGAACGACCTGTGGAACCAGATCGACCTTTTCTGGACGTGGCTGACCGCGTCCTCCCAATGGCACGGCGCCGACGGGATTCCGCACCGCCTGCTCCAGCACGTCTACTACAGCGGGGTGTCGCTGTTCTGCGCCGCCGTGATCGGGCTGGCGCTCGGCCTCCTCGTCGGGCACACCGGACGCGGCGGTTTCCTCGCCATCAGCGTCGCGAACGTCGCCCGCGCGATCCCCACGTTCGGCCTGGTGCTGTTCGTCGTCGTGATCGAGTACAGCATCACGCCGGTGCTGATCGCGCTCGTCGCGCTGGCCGTCCCGCCGATCCTCGTCAACACCTTCGAGGGCGTCCGGGCCGTGGACGCCGACGCCAAGGACGCGGCCCGTGGCATGGGCATGACCGGCTGGGGCGTGCTGTGGCGGGCCGAGCTGCCGATCGCGCTGCCGCTGATCCTGCTCGGGCTCCGCACGTCCGCGATCCAGGTCGTCGCGACCGCCACCATCGCCGCGTACCCGGGGTTCGGCGGCCTCGGCCGCTACATCATCGACGGCCTGGCCCGCAACGACTACCAGCTCGTCGTCGGGGGCACCGTCCTGGTGGTGCTGCTCGCGCTGATCGTCCAGCTGGTCTTCGCGGGGCTGCGCCGCCTCATCGTCTCGCCGGGCCTGCTCGGCTCCGCCCGTTCATCCTGACCGAAGGAAAAGGACAATGAAGAAACTCATCCGTGGCGCGGTCGTCGGCCTGGTGGCCGCCCTGACGCTGTCCGCCTGCGGCGGCGGAGACTCCGGCGACGACAACCCGCTCGCCGGTGGCGGCGGCGACGGCGGCACCGTCACCGTCGGCGGCGCCAACTTCCCCGAGAGCAACCTTCTCGGCGAGCTCTACGCGCAGGCCCTGGAAGCGAAGGGCGTCAAGGTCACCCGCAAATTCAACATCGGCGCCCGCGAGGTCTACTACGACCAGGTCGTGAAGGGCGGCATCAGCGTGATGCCCGAATACAACGGCGCGCTGCTGACGACGTCCGTCGAGAAGAACAGCACCGCCGCGACGACCGCGGAGATCAACGCGGCGCTCAAGGCGAAACTGCCCGCCGACGTCGAGATCCTGAACTCCGCCCAGGCCGAGGACAAGGACTCCGTCACCGTCAACCCGCAGACCGCCGCGAAGTACAGCCTGAAGTCCATCGCCGACCTGAAGCCGGTCGCCAAGGACCTCACCATCGCGGGCCCGTCCGAATTCAAGACGCGGCAGCAGGGTCTCGTCGGCCTCAAGAGCGCCTACGGCCTCGAATTCAAGAAGTTCCAGCCGTTCGACGCCGGGGCCCAGGCCACGCTGGTGAAACTCCTCACCGAGAACAAGATCCAGGCCGCCGACCTCTTCACCACCGACCCGACCATCGAGCAGAACAAACTCGTCGTCCTGGAAGACCCGAAGAACGTCTTCAGCGCCCAGAACGTGACGCCGCTGGTGCACAAGAAGTCCGTGAACGACACGGCGCGGACGGCCCTCAACGCCGTCTCCGCCAAGCTCACCACCCAGGATCTCCTCGACATGATGAAGCGCATCGCCATCGACAAGGAGGACCAGGAAAAGGTCGCCGAAGAGTGGCTCAAGAAGTCCGGCCTGGCCTGACCCGCTCGGTTCGCTCGGGCCCCGCTCCGCGATTCGTGGAGCGGGGCCCGAGCCGTTTCAAGAAGGAGCGCCGCGCCTGTCGATTTCCGATGTGCGCGCGCGTCGTCATGGAGAGGCGCGGCACCGATACCCTGACGGATCGATCATGAGGGGACGACCATGAGCACAGTGATCTCGGCCGACGGAACCGCCATCGCGTTCGAGCGAACCGGTGAGGGCCCGCCTGTCGTCCTGGTGGCCGGGGCCCTGTGCGACCGCCTGGCGACCGGCCCGCTGGCCGCCGAGCTGGGACGGCACTTCACCGTGTTCGGCTACGACCGCCGCGGACGGGGCGACAGCGGCGACACCGCCCCGGACACCGTCCAGCAGGAGATCGAAGACCTGGGCGCGCTCATCGCCGAGGCCGGCGGGGAGGCGGCGGTGTACGGCCACTCGTCCGGGGCGGCCCTGGCGCTGCACGCGGCGGCGTCCGGCCTGCCCATCACCGGGCTCGTCCTCCACGAGCCGCCCTTCCTCCTCCAGGAAGACCCGGAGGAACGCGAAAGGTCGCGGGCGCTTCTCGCCACCATCAAGGAACTCCTCGCACAGGACCGTCCCGCCGACGCGATCACGGCCTTCCTGACGCCCACGGGGATGCCGCAGCAGCTCGTCGACTTCATGAGCCAGAACCCGGGGACCCAGGCGAGCGCCCGGACCCTGCCCATCGACCCGTTCGAGGTTGTGAGCGCGGACAGCCGGGGCGGACGCACCCCGATCGAGCAGGCGCGCGGCGTGACGGTCCCCACGCTCGTGCTGTGCGGCGGCACCAGCCATTCATGGATGATCGAGACGGCCGAACAGATCGCCGCCGCCATGCCGGACGGACGGCTCCAGATCCTCCCCGACCAGGGCCACATCGTCTCGCCCGACGTACTGGCCCCCGCCCTCACCGACTACCTGACCCGGAACTGAATCGGCGCGTACTACCAGGCGCTCCTCGTCGGCCTGGCGGCCCAATGGCTCGCCGACCCCGACGGCTTCCCCACCGGACGCGAGTTCCTCCACGCCGTCCAGACCGTCGGCACCGGCCTGCTGTGACCGTGCTCATGGCAGTTCGTCTGATGTCCGACTAACGTCGCGCGAGGGATTCGATCACGGCAGTGCGGTGTGAAGCGGAGGTTGAGGTGCGTATCCGGATCGGGAACATGGCGGACGTTCCAGCTGTTCTGGCGCTCTACGATCGGGCGGTCGAATGGCTCGTCGCGTCCGGACGGTCGGGACAGTGGGGCTCGGAGCCCTGGTCGGAGAGCCCGAAGAGCATCGCGAGGGTCCGGCGGTTCGCCGAGTCGGGTGAGATGCGCGTCGCCGAGCACGGGGGCGATGTGGTCGGGGCCATGCGGCTGGGGGCCGCTCCTCAGTCCATCCCTCCCGTCGAGGAGCCGGACCTTTTTCTGGAGGCCCTTGTCATCGATCGGCGGGTCGCCGGGCTCGGCGTCGGCAAACTGCTGCTGGACCATGCCCGGGCCGAAGCCGCCGAAAGGGGGATCACCCTGCTCAGGGTCCAGTGTTGGGCGGGCGGAGATCAGGGGCTCGTCCGTTACTACGAAAGGGCGGGTTTCGTTCAGTCGGGGCGAATCAAGTCGACCTTTCTGGAGGGCTGGGAGGGCGCGATCCTCAGCCAGCGCCTCGACCACCGGACGTGCCCGGCCTGAAGGAGATCAGGCGTCGCGGTGGCGCAGGACGGTGATTCCGCCCCACAGCGCCGCCGCCGTCCAGGCGGCGAGAATTGCCAGTGCGATCGTCGCCGGATAGGGGGCGTCGCCCTTGAGCAGGTATTGGCCCGCCTTGCTCGGCAGGCCTTTCGCGACGTCTATGAGCAGTTCCGAACGGCTGTTGGCCAGCATGACCGGCAACACCATGATGAAGATGAACGCGGTGGTCAGGGTCGCGGCGGTGCTGCGGAGCATGGCCCCGACGCCTATGATCAGGACGCTCAGCACCGCCAGGTACAGGCCCGTCATGAGTGCGTCGTGGACGACGTCGCCCGCGTCGAGGCGTCCCCACTTTCCGAGGACGGGATAGGCGACGGCCGTGCCCGCCAGGCTCAGCAGCACCCCGGACGGGAAGACGACCGCCGCCGCGACGGCCGCTTTAGCCGACAGCATTCGGCCTCGCGGCGGGATCCATTGGAGCGTCGCGTGGATGCTTCCCGTCGCGTATTCACCCGTGATCATCAGAATGGCCAGGGCCAGGATCACGAACTGCACCATGTCCAGCGAGCCGGTGGCGATGTCGCTGACCGAGACCACTCCAGGGTGTTCCAGTGCGCGCTCATCGGTGTTGTTCGACACCGTTGCCTGCGCCATTAGCAGGGACAGCCCTATCATGAGCGTCAGTGCGCCGGCGAGGCCCCAGTACGTGGAACGGATCGTCCACAACTTCGTCCATTCGGCCGCGACCGCGCCCCGCATACCCCCGCCGGACGCTTTTCCGATCTCGACGCTCATCGGGCCTGTTTTCGTCGTCATCGCAGTGCCTCCGCCCCCGGCATGCCGGTGCCGTATTCCACGCTCGCCCCGGTCAGATCCATGTACGCCTCTTCCAGCGACGCTTCGACGGCGGTCAGTTCGAGCACGGGGAATCCCGCCTCGTACGCCATGAGGCCGACCCGGTCTACCGGAAGTCCCGTGACGCGCAGTTCGTTCTCGTCCGCCCGGCGCACTTCGGCGCCGACGGCGGCGAGCCGTTCCGCGAGGTCGGCGGCGCGGGGGCTGCGCACCCGGACCGCGTTGCCGGAGCCGCGCGCGATCACCTCGGCCATCGGCGCGTCGGCGAGGAGGCGTCCGCGGCCCAGCACCACCAGCTGATCGGCCGTGAGTTGCATTTCGCTCATCAGGTGCGACGACACGAAAACCGTGCGGCCTTCCGCGGCCAGCCCGCGCATGAGCCGCCGCACCCACAGAACTCCGTCCGGGTCGAGCCCGTTCACCGGCTCGTCGAACATCAGCACGCCCGGATCGCCCAGCAGCGCTCCCGCGATTCCCAGCCGTTGGCGCATTCCCAGCGAATACGTACCGACCCGGCGCCCCGCGACGGATTCCAGCCCGACAAGCCCCAGCACCTGGTCCACGCGCGCCCGCGGAATTCCGTTGCTGCGCGCCATCGCCAGCAGCTGCGCACGCGCCGGACGGCCGGGGTGCACGGAGCCCGCGTCCAGCAGCGCCCCGACCTCACGGATCGGACGCGCCATTCCCGCATACCTGCGCCCGCCCACCAGCGCCTCGCCCGCGCTCGGATGATCCAGGCCCACGATCATGCGCATCGTGGTGGATTTCCCTGCCCCGTTCGGGCCGAGGAACCCGGTGACCTTACCCGCCGCCACCTCCAGCGACAGGTCGTCCACCGCGGTCTTGTCCCCGTACCGTTTCGTCAGTCCCCGCAAAGTGATCACTGGGGTTCTCCGCTCGACCGTCCATCATGCCGAGCCCGAACCTAGGCGGCCGGAAACACCCGCCACACTCCCCGAACGCCACCCCCCACCCCTGACTTTCGTCAGGAACCCGAACGTCGCGGGCCCCGCCGATGAAGGTCACGGGGTGGGCGCTTCGGCCATTCCTAGTCGAAAAGCGTGCCGCGGGAGGGGTGTCTGCGGCTCCACTTCTCCTCCCAGCGAAGAAGGCTGGCCTGCCAGTCGGGCAACTCGGGATGGTATTCCCGCACCATATGGGGCTTGTCCGGCTGGGCGACCAGAAACCTCCAGAATTCCTCTACCGCCTGCCGGACCTCGTCAACTCCATATTCACCGGACTCATCGGACCAATTGCTTCTGATCGAGACTCCGGTGGGCGTGAAGGTGACCGTGTAGTTGTCGCTGCTCCAGGGCTCGAACGGATCGCGCCCGGCGGATACGTCCGCCAGCATGGCCAGGGCGTCAAGACAGACGAGCTTGTGGATGGAGACGTCGCTGATGAGCCAGTAGCCGAGAGCGTCGTAACGACTGCTGTCGGCACGAAAAAGCGGCAGCCCGAACTGATCCAGCCTGAATGTCATGAACGTCACTTATGGCTCCGATCCCTCCAGAGTTACACCACGGGCCAGCCGTGGCCGAGACCACCCTGATGATAGTACCCCTCAATGACCACATTGCGGTACTCGCCGCGCCACATGTTGCCGCCGATCGGCTGGGCGTTCCGGAAGGCGCCGGGAATGGCGGCGTCGACCTCAGCGGCGGTCCAGTTATCGGGAAAGAAGGAACTGACTCCGTTGTTACCGCCCTTGGGAACCCAGCCCGGAGGATTCCCATTCGGATTCCAGTATTCAGGTTCAGCCGTATAGGCTCCGGTTCTGGTGTCGACGTTCTTGGTGCCGGGTATGATCCGCCGGCCCGGGAAGTCCTGGCCGCCGGGGCGATAGTGATAGCCGGAACCCCGCCCCTGCGCGTTGACGTGGCCGCCGCCGATCACGTGGTCGCGAGCCCATGGGCGCATCCTGCCGGGGCGGTTGCGGCGGTTGGCTCTCTTGAGGAATTTGATCGCGGAGGCCATGAGCCCCCCGGCCGCCTTGCCTTTCGCGGTCATGCTGCCCTGTCCGCGGAGTTCGCGACGTCACCCATTGAGGATCACCTGGAGGGCCTGGTCTATGAGGAGGTCGATGATGGCGCCGGTGATCATCTTGAAGATGGGGATCTCGGCGAGGGAGGCGCCGAAGGTGGGGGCGGCGGTGGCGATGGCCTGGGCGATCTGGATGGCCAGGATCGTCAGCTGGACGATGACGTTGATCTTCAGGGCGAGGACGATGCCGCCGCACACCATGAGGCCCGCGCCGATGATGTTCGCGGCGGTGGTGAAGTCCTCGAGGTTGGTCTTGGGGGACTCTTCGGCCGTCCAGGCATTGCGGAACGCCTCGATGTCGTCGCCCTTGTTGGCCTGCCACACCCGCTGGGCCTGGGCGTCGGCCTCGCCGAGGGGACCGCTGTGGGAGCCGGCGAAGCGGAGCCAGGCGTTGCCCATTTCCAGGAGTTTCACTTCGTCGGCCTCGGGCCAGGTGTAGCCGAGCATCGACAGGAGGGAGCGAAGTTCGCCGGGGAGCTGGAGGCCCATCAGCCCAGCACGTCCCGGACTCGGTTGACCTCCGTGACGTTGTGCTGCTCGGCGCGGAAATGGTTCGCGGCCACCGCCTGGACGGCGTCCGAGTCCTCGGTCATGGTCTCGACGTTGTCGTTGTAGCACTCCGCGGCGACCTCGTAGACCGCGCGGTACATCTCGCCGATCAGGGAGCCGATGTCGTCGGTTCCCCATGGTTCGCCGAAGGCGGCCAGTTCGGACCGGAACGCTTCCCAATCGGCTTTCAGCTTCTGCGCCGAGGAGCCGATGCCGATTCCGGAGCGCCGGATCCCCTCGGGGTCGACCTCGTATCCGGGCATTCCCATGGGTTCTTC
This sequence comes from Actinomadura sp. 9N215, assembly GCF_044326345.1. Taxonomy (NCBI): domain Bacteria; kingdom Bacillati; phylum Actinomycetota; class Actinomycetes; order Streptosporangiales; family Thermomonosporaceae; genus Actinomadura; species Actinomadura sp. 9N215. Next base: position 251,791 of record NZ_JBIRBA010000012.1, read on the forward strand.
TCCTTGTTCAGCGCGGTTCGAAGGAGTTCATCAGGTCGCGTAGTGACCGGGTGTATTCGCTCAGTTGCCGGAGGCTGCGGTCCTGGGCTTCGCGCAGGCGTCCGTCGAGGTCGGCGGCCGGCCCTTCGGAGGCGGGGCCGGGTGACCGTGCCGCCCAGGCGTCGAGGGCGGCGTTGATGGCGGCCATGGCGCGTTCGGCGATTTCGTGCGAGTCCAGGCGCGCGGCGCGAGGGCCTATTTCGACGGTCTCGATCCGGCCCTCGGGGGTCACCGCCGCTCGGATCGTCCGGTCGGGGTCGTGTCCTTCGGCGGACGTCTCCGGAGTGGTGGGAGGGGGCTGGGCGGCGGCGCTGAGGACGTTTCCCAGGACCTTTTCCAGGTCGTCGGTGGCGCGTTCGTAGCTCATCGGATGCTCGCCCGCGCTTTCGCCAATGCCTCGCCGATCGACTGGTTGATCAGGGCCATCTGGCGCATGCCCTGTTCCTGGACGTCCCGTAGGGATTGGACGAGTGCGGCCTGGTCGACGGTGGGCTCGGTGTCGGCGGGTTTCGCCTGGGCGCGCAGGTCGTCCAGCGCGGCGTTGGCGGCCGTGGCGATGTGCGCGCCGAGTTCCTCTGGTGAGGACCGCATTGCGCGGGGATCGAGTTCCAGACCGGCGAGGCGTCCTTTGGCCGCGGTGGCCTTGACCCGTTCTTCGTCCGCCGTGCCTGCGCCGCGTCCCGACTGCCCGCCGGACGCTGCCGTAGGCCCTTTTTCGGGCGAGCCGGAATGGGTCGCGGTGCGCAACAGTTTCAGCTGCTCACGTGCTTTGACCAGCCGGTCTTCCGCATTTTCAGAAGGGGGTCCGGTCACCGATGCTCCCTGATGTCCAGAGGAACCCGCATAGACGGTACTACCAGCTTGCGAGTGCATTCGGGTAATGGACGAATTCCGGACGCGGGTGGTTCCGGCCGAGCGGCGGTCAGGGGTGGGGGAGGCGGCCGTTCAGGCGGTTCGTGAGGGTCGCGGCGGTGGCGCGGGCCTGTTCGGCCAGGCTCGGCCAGGCTTCCTCGGGGTGGTCTTCGCGGCGGAAGGTGATGGTGATGGCGGCGGTGGGGTGGGCCGTGTGGTCGAAGGCGCAGGCGGCGATGCTGGCGAAGCCCTCGGTGATGTGGCCGTCCTCCGCCGACCAGCCGCGGCGGGCGTCCTCGCCGAGGGCGCGGCGGAGGTCGGTGAGGGTCGTGGGGCCGCGGCCGGTGCGGCTGATGAAGGGGGCCGCGCGGGTGGCGACCGGGACGGCGAACAGGGCCCTCACCTGGGCGGGCGGCAGGTGGGCGAGCATCGAGCGGCCGCTGGCGGTGAGGTGGGCGGGCATCCGGACGCCCACGTCGGTGACGAGCGTGGCGTGCCGGACGGGCTGCTCCTTGAGCAGGTAGAGGGTCTCCGCGCCGTGCAGGATGCCCAGCTGGACGATCTCGCCGACGCGGTCGACGAGGCGGCGGAGCAGGGGACGGGCCAGGCGTTCCAGGGGTTCGTGGCGGAGGTAGGCGGACCCGATCTCGAAGGCCGCGACGCCCAGGCCCCAGCGGCGTTCCTCGGGGATGTAGGTGACGAAGCCGTCCTCGGCCATCGCGGTCAGGAGGTGGTAGGTGCTGGAGCGGGGGAGGCCGAGGGAGCGGGCGATCGAGGACGCGGGCAGGGGGCCCGGGGCGGTGGCCAGCAGGCGCAGGACCGCCAGGGCGCGGCGGGCGGCCGGTACCTGGGACATGACCCCATTGTCTCGTATCTGAGACGAGCTGGTCGGCCCGGCCCCCCTGCGCACGGGTCAAGGGCGCGGGATCTCCGTCAGGGGCAGGTCTTCCATGCGAGGTGGTAGGAAGTGCCGAGTTCGGCGTTCACGTCCAGGACGCCCGGCTTGGTCTTGTCCGAGGACGCCAGGCGTATTTCGGTGTTGAGATTGATGCTCGAAGGATCGTCGCAACGCACCCACTGGAGATGGCTGGGCGGGACTTTCTGGCTGAGCTGCCAGCCGTCGGCGACAGGGCCGCGAATCTCTCCCGTGAACGTGCTGAGCTGCGGAGTGCCCGCGAAGTAGAACGCCGATTTGAGGTGACCGGTCGTCCCGGGCCCCAGGTCGGCGGAGCCGCGGTGGTCCGACCCCATCACCGCGTAGGTGACGCCCTTCGGGACGGTGGCCTTCAGGTTGATCTGGCAGTTCTTGCGGAAGTCCGTCGGTTTGGCGTCGCCGCCGATCCTGGCCGTGAAAGCGCGGTATTTGATGGTGAAGCCGCCCGTGCCGGTGACGGCGCTGACGGACCCGGGCGGGCATCCCGAGCCGTTGACGGTCGCGATCTCGAATGTGGGGTCGTCGCCCATCGAGGCCGCGGACGCGGGTGGCCAGGCCGAGACGGGCAGGGCCAGGGCGACGCTCAGTGTCACGGTCGCCTTGATTCCGGGGTGCGTCATGAGGGAGCTTCCTGGTTAGGGGGGTGGCCAGGGCTTGCCTGTGGTCGGTTCGGCCGGTCGATATCGCCGGAACCGACACTTCATCGAGAGTAATTTCAATTAAATTGGCATGCAATGGTGAAAATCCATTCTATTGTCGCGTTCAATATGACCGACCGGCTTCGCCGCGCCGTCGCGGCGGCACTGTCTCGGATCTGAGACAGCTTCGGCGGGCAGGGGCTCGTGCTGGGCGGACGGGGGCGGTGCAATGGTGGGTATGAGCTTTGACATGGGGGACGGCGGCGTTCGGGTCGGACCGGAACCGCTCGGCTTCGCGCAGGTCGCGGCGGTCGCGCGGCGCGGTGCGGCGGTCTCGTTGACGGACGAGGCGCTGAAGCTGGTCGCGGACGCGCGCGGGCACATCGAGGAGCTGTCCGCGCGTCCCACGCCCGTCTACGGTGTCTCCACCGGGTTCGGGGCGCTGGCCACCCGGCACATCGCGCCCGAGAAGCGGGCGCAGCTGCAGCTGAACATCGTCCGGTCGCACGCGGCGGGGACGGGGCCCGAGGTCGAGCGGGAGGTCGTCCGGGCGCTGATGCTGCTCAGGCTGCGGACGCTCGCCACCGGGCGGACAGGCGTCCAGCCCGCCACGGTGCGGACGCTCGCCGCGCTGCTGAACGCCGGCATCACGCCCCAGGTCTTCGAGCACGGGAGCCTCGGCTGTTCCGGGGACCTCGCGCCGCTCGCCCATGTGGCGCTCGCGCTGATCGGCGAAGGGTCGGTCAGGGACGCGCAGGGCGTGCTCAAACCGGCCGCCGAAGCGCTGGAAGAGGCGGGGATCGCGCCGGTCACGCTGGGCGCGAAGGAAGGGCTCGCCCTCCTGAACGGGACGGACGGCATGCTCGGCATGCTCGTCCTCGCCATCGAGGACCTGCACGGGCTCCTCACGGCCGCGGACGTCGCGGCCGCGATGACCGTCGAGGCGCTGCTCGGCACCGACCGCGTCTTCGCCGCCGACCTGCAGGAACTCCGGCCGCATCCGGGGCAGGCGGCGTCGGCGGCGAACCTGCGGGCGCTGCTCGGCGACTCGGAGATCATGGAGTCGCATCGCGGGCCCGACTGCACGCGCGTGCAGGACGCGTACTCGCTGCGCTGCGCCCCGCAGGTCAACGGGGCGGCCCGCGACACGCTGGAGCACGCCGAATTGGTGGCGGGCAGGGAACTCGCGTCCGCCATCGACAATCCCGTGGTGCTGCCGGACGGACGAGTCGAGTCCAACGGCAATTTCCACGGGGCGCCCATCGCCTATGTCCTCGATTTCCTCGCCGTGCCGGCGGCGGACGTCGCCTCGATGTCGGAGCGGCGCACCGACCGGATGCTCGACAAGGGCCGGTCCTACGGGCTGCCCGCCTTTCTCGCCGACGATCCGGGCGTCGACTCCGGGCACATGATCGCGCAGTACACGCAGGCGGCGATCGTGTCGGATCTGAAGCGCCGCGCCGCGCCCGCGAGCGCCGACTCCATTCCGAGTTCGGCCATGCAGGAGGACCACGTGTCGATGGGCTGGAACTCGGCCCGCAAGCTGCGCAGGTCCGTGGACGGGCTCGCGCAGGTGATCGCCATCGAGATCCTCACCGCCGCGCGGGCCCTCGACCTGCGCACCCCGCTGCGTCCCGGACCGGCGACCGGCGCCGTCGTCGCGAAGCTGCGGGAGGCCGTCCCGCCGCCGGGACCGGACCGCTACCTCGCGCCCGAGATCGCCGCCGCGACCGAGATGGTCCGGGACGGGTCGCTGATCGCCGCCGCCGAGGCCGTCACCGGCCGCCTCTCCTAAGCCCGCTCTCGTCCTGAGCCCGCACTCGAAAAGCTCTCTGACCAGCTCTCCTAGCCCGCTCTCTCGAAGGAGCCGAAGATGTCAGGTCCACGTCCCGTCCGCGCGCCGCGCGGCACGTCGCTGACCGCCGCCAAGGGCTGGCCGCAGGAGGCCGCCCTGCGCATGATCCAGAACAATCTCGATCCCGAAGTCGCCGAGCATCCGGACGAGCTGGTCGTCTACGGCGGGTCCGGGAAGGCGGCCCGGAACTGGGACGCGTTCGACGGCATTATCAGGTCCCTGTCCGGACTGGAGGGGGACGAGACGCTGCTCGTCCAGTCCGGCAAGCCGGTCGGGATCTTCCGGACGCACGAGTGGGCGCCGCGGGTGCTGATCGCGAACTCGAACCTGGTGCCGCAGTGGGGGACGTGGGAGGAGTTCCGGCGGCTGGAGTCGCTCGGGCTGACGATGTTCGGCCAGATGACCGCCGGGTCGTGGATCTACATCGGCACGCAGGGCATCCTCCAGGGCACCTACGAGACGTTCGCGGCCGTCGGCGAGAAGCGGTTCGGCGGCTCGCTCGCCGGGACGATCACGCTGACTGCCGGGCTCGGCGGGATGGGCGGCGCGCAGCCCCTCGCCGTGACGATGAACGGCGGCGTCGCGATCTGCATCGAATGCGACCCGTCCCGGATCGAGCGGCGCGTCCAGCACCGGTACTGCGACGTCCACGCCGCGGACCTGGACGAGGCGCTGCGGCTCGCGGAGGAGGCGAAGGCCGAGCGGCGTCCGCTGTCGATCGCGGTGCTGGGGAACGCGGCCGACGTCGTCCCGGAACTGCTGCGCAGGGGCGCGCCGATCGACATCGTCACCGACCAGACCAGCGCGCACGACCCGCTGGCGTACCTGCCGCGCGGCGTCGCGTTCGAGGACATGGCCGCCGAGCGCGACAAGGACCCGGCCGCGTTCATCGACAAGGCCCGGACGTCGATGGCCGCGCACGTCGAGGCGATGGTCGGTTTCCAGGACGCGGGCGCCGAGGTCTTCGACTACGGGAACTCCATTCGCGGTGAGGCGCAGCTCGCCGGATACACGCGCGCCTTCGATTTCCCCGGGTTCGTGCCCGCCTATATCCGTCCGCTTTTCTGCGAGGGGAAAGGGCCGTTCCGGTGGGCGGCGCTGTCCGGTGACCCGGCCGACATCGCCCGCACCGACCAGGCGATCCTCGACCTGTTCCCGGACAACGAGCCGCTGACCCGGTGGATCAGGATGGCGCAGGAGAAGGTCCACTTCCAGGGCCTGCCGTCGCGGATCTGCTGGCTCGGCTACGGCGAGCGAGACAAGGCCGGTGAGGTGTTCAACGACCTCGTGGCGCGCGGCGAGATCAGCGCGCCGATCGTCCTCGGCCGCGACCATCTCGACTGCGGCTCGGTCGCCAGCCCGTACCGGGAGACGGAGGGCATGGCGGACGGTTCGGACGCGATCGCCGACTGGCCGCTGCTGAACGCGATGCTGAACACGTCGTCCGGCGCGACATGGGTGTCGATCCACCACGGCGGCGGCGTCGGGATCGGCCGGTCCCTCCACGCGGGCCAGGTCTGCGTCGCGGACGGGACGGCCCTCGCGGGCGAGAAGCTCCAGCGCGTCCTGACCAACGACCCGGGGACGGGCGTCATGCGGCATGTCGACGCGGGCTACGACCGCGCGGCGGAGATCGCCGACGAGCGCGGCGTCCGCATCCCGATGCGCGCATGAGAGCACCGAGACCGCAGGTGGGCCGCCGCAGGGAGCGCGCATGAGCTTCGAGGAGATGTGGGCGGCGCTGCTCCCGGTCGGGCGGGACGACGCGACCGGCGGCTACCACCGGTTCGCGTGGACGCCGCCCGAGCTGGAGTGCCGCGCCTGGTTCCTGGACGAGGCGCGCCGCCGCGACCTCGACGTCGAGCACGACGCGAACGGCAACATGATCGCCTGGTGGCTCCCGGACGGCGGCTCGCGCGGCGACGCCGTCCTGACCGGGAGCCATCTGGACTCGGTGCCGGGCGGCGGCGCGTTCGACGGGCCGCTCGGCATCGTGTCCGCGTTCGCCGCCGTCGACCTGCTCCGCGAGCGGGGCGCGAAGCCGGGGCGGCCGATCGGGATCGCGGCGTTCGCCGAGGAGGAGGGCGCGCGGTTCGGGGTGGCGTGCCTGGGGTCGCGGCTGCTGGCCGGGGCGATCGACCCGGCGCGGGCCCGCGGCCTCGCGGACGCGGACGGACGCACGTTCGCGGAGGTCCTGCACAACGCCGGGTTCGACCCCGAGGCGATCGGCCCTGACGACGACCTCCTCGGACGCATCGGCTGCCTCGTCGAACTGCACGTCGAGCAGGGGCGGGCGCTGGACGCGCCGGTCGGGGTCGCGAGCGCGATCGTCCCGCACGGGCGGTGGCGGTTCGACTTCGCGGGCGAGGGCAACCACGCCGGGACGACCCGGCTGCCCGACCGTCGCGACCCGATGCTCCCGTTCGCCGCCATGGTGATCGCCGCGCGGGAGGCGGCCGAGCGCAACGAGACCGTCGCGACGGTCGGAAAGGTCCGGGTCCGTCCCGGGCGGGGTGAACGCGATCGCCTCGTCCGTGACCGGCTGGCTGGACGCCCGGGGCCCGGCGGACGACGCCGTCCGCCGCACGGTCGCGGAGGTCGACGAGGCCGCCCGGGTCGCCGCCCGCCCGCATCGGGTGAGCGTCGATCTCGCCGAGGAGTCCTATTCCGAGATCGTCGACTTCAACCACGCCCTGCGCGACCGGATCGGCGAGACGCTGGGCGGCGTCCCGGTCCTGCCGACGGGCGCGGGGCATGACGCGGGCGTCCTCTCGGCTCGGCTGCCGACGGCGATGCTGTTCGTCCGCAACCCGACCGGGGTCTCGCACGCGCCCGCGGAGTACGCCGAACCGGCCGACTGCCTCGCCGGAGTGGAGGCCCTCGCGGCGGTACTGGACGACCTCGCTTGTAGCACCAGGGCAGCCGGGTAGGAATCCGCATATGCAATGGCATGCCCAACTCGCCTGGCTCGGCGACCGCGTGGCGTCCGACGTGCTCATCGAGGCCGAGGGCGAGCGGATCACGCGCGTCGCGCCCGGCGTCCCCGCGCCGGAGAGCGCCCAGCGCCTGCCCGGCCTGACGCTGCCCGGCCTCGCGAACGCGCACTCGCACGCCTTCCACCGGGCGCTCCGGTCCCGCGTCCAGGCCCATTCCGGAACGTTCTGGACGTGGCGCGACCAGATGTACAAGATCGCCGACCGTCTCGACCCCGACTCCTACCGTGCGCTCGCCGCCGCCGTGTACGCCGAGATGGCGCTGGCCGGGATCAGCTGCGTCGGCGAGTTCCACTACCTGCACCACCGGCCGGGCGGCGACCCGTACGACGAGCCGAACGCGATGGGCGAGGCGCTGATCGCCGCCGCCGCGGACGCGGGCATCCGCATCACGCTCCTGGACGCCTGCTACCTCGCGGGCGGCATCGGCGAGCCGCTCACCGGCCCGCAGCTCCGCTTCGGCGACGGCACCGCCGGGAACTGGGCGCGCCGCGTCGGCAGCCTGCACGAGGAGACCGACAAAGCGGGGCGGCTGCACGCCCGGGTCGGCGCCGCGATCCACTCCGTCCGGGCGGTGCCGCGCGAGCAGCTCGGCGCGGTCGCGTCGTGGGCGAAGGAGCATCGCGCGCCGCTGCACGTCCACCTGTCCGAGCAGCCAGCCGAGAACGAGGCGTGCCTGGACGCCTACGGCCTGACGCCGACGCGCCTACTCGCCGAGTCGGGAGCGCTCGGCGCGCTCACCACGGCCGTCCACGCGACGCACCTCACCGAGGACGACATCGGCCTCCTCGGGACGACGATGACCGGCGTATGCATGTGCCCGACCACCGAACGGGACCTCGCCGACGGGATCGGCCAGGCCCGCGACCTGGCGAACGCCGGTTCGCCGATCTGCCTCGGCTCCGACCAGCACGCCGTCGTCGACCTGTTCGAGGAGGCCCGCGCGGTCGAGCTGGACGAACGCCTCCGCACCCGCGCCCGAGGCCACTGGACGGCCGGGGAGCTGCTCGCCGCGGCCACGTCCAACGGCCACTACGGGCTCGGCTGGCCGGAGGCGGGACGGCTCGAACCCGGCGCGTACGCGGACCTCGTCACCGTCGCGCTCGACACGGTCCGCACCGCCGGCGCCACCGCCGGGTCCGGACCGGACTACGCCGCCGAGGCGGCCGTGTTCGCCGCCACGGCGGCCGACGTCCGGCACGTGGTGGTGTCGGGGCGGCAGATCGTCCACGACGGGCGGCACCTGCTGATCGACGACGTCCCGGCCGCCCTCGCCGCGGCCATCGCCGCCGTCACCGGCGACGACACCGACACCGCACCCGACCCGGAGTGACGCGAATGCCACATGACATCCTTCCCGGGGTGAGCACCAGCACCAGCACCAGCAGCACGGTCATCGCGAACATCGGGGAACTGGTCACCAACGATCCCGCCACCGGCGGCGGTCTCGGCATCGTCCGCGACGCCGCGCTGGTGATCGAGGACGGCAAGGTCGCCTGGACGGGCCCGTCATCCGACGCGCCCCCCGCCGACGCGTCGTTCGACGCCGCCGGACGGGCCGTCCTCCCCGGCTTCGTCGACTCCCACGCCCACCTCGTCTTCGCCGGTGAGCGCGCCGAGGAGTTCGCCGCCCGGATGAGCGGCCAGAAGTACGACGGCGGCGGCATCCGGACGACCGTCGAACGCACCCGCGTCGCGTCCGACGACGAGCTCCGCGCCAACGTCCGCCGCCTCATCGGCGAGATGGCCCGGCAGGGCACGACGACCGTCGAGTGCAAGTCGGGCTACGGCCTGACGGTCGAGCAGGAGGAGCGGGCCGTCCGCATCGCGGCGGAGTTCGCCGACGAGGTCACCTACCTCGGGGCGCATTTCGTGCCCGCCGAGTACGAGGGCGACACCGCCGGATACGCGCGCCTCGCCGCCACGGACATGCTGTCGGTCTGCGCCCCGCACGCCCGCTGGGTGGACGTCTTCTGCGAGCGGGGCGCCTTCGACGCCGACCAGGCCCGCGAGATCCTGAAGGCGGGCATCGCGGCCGGGCTGAGCGCGCGCGTGCACGCGAACCAGCTGACCGAAGGCCCCGGTGTGCAGGTCGCCGTCGAGGTGGACGCCGCGTCCGCCGACCACTGCACGTTCCTCAGCGACGCCGACGTGGACGCGTTGGCGTCGTCCCAGACGGTCGCGACGCTCCTGCCGGGCGTCGAGTTCTCCACCCGCCAGCCGTACCCCGACGCCCGCCGCCTCCTGGACGCGGGCGCGACCGTGGCCCTCGCCTGCGACTGCAACCCCGGGTCCTGCTACAGCTCCAGCATGGCGTTCTGCGTCGCCGTGGCCGTCCGCGACATGCACATGACGCCCGCCGAGGCCGTCTGGTCGGCGACGGCCGGCGGCGCCCGCGCGCTCCGCCGCACGGACGTCGGCCACCTGGGAGTCGGCGCGCGCGCGGACGTCCACGTGCTGGACGCCCCGTCCCACATCCACCTCGCCTACCGTCCCGGCGTCCCCCAGACGGCCGCCGTCTGGAAGGCCGGAACTCAGGTCAGGTAGCGGCGGTTGACCCTGATCAGGGGTTTCTCGTCGCGGGCGATGTAGTCGGCGGCGAGGACCTCCGCGACGAACAGGGTGTGATCGCCCGCGGCGAAGGTCTGGCGGGTCTCGCATTCGAGGGCGGCGAGGCCCGACTCGGGGATGAGGGCGTCCGAATGGCCGCCGCGATGGTGGGGCGCGCTTGCCAGGAGGATGCGGGCGCTTGGACGGCCTTCGGCGGCGAAGCGTCCGGCCAGAGCGCGCTGGCCCGACGACAAGACGGTCGCGGCCCACCGCCCCTGCCGGTTCAGGACCTCCGACAGGTACGACGACGTCGCCACGCCCGCGACGACCATCGGCGGTTCGAGCGACACCGACATGAACGACGTGACCGTCGTGCCGAGGTCGTCGCGGCCGTCGCGGACGGTCAGCACGACCACGCCCGTGGCGAACCCCGCGACGGCCTCGACGAAGTCGGTCGTGGCGGTCAGCGGATCTCCCAGGTGCCCGGCAGCGTCAGCGGACCGGCGGCGGGCAGGCCGAGCCGGGCCGCGAGTCCGCCGAGCGAGCCCCACGCGTCGAACCGGGCGGCCGCGGCCGCGCGGTCCTCGCTGGACTCCGGCGGGCGCAGCCGCTCCAGCGGCGACGTGTGCGGGTACACGCGGATCGGGGCGTCGGCGGCGAGGCCGGACTTCTTGCGGGCCACGTCCAGCGCCAGGTCGATGCCGCCGAGCTCGTCGACGAGACCGCGCTCCTTGGCGTCGGCGCCCGTCCAGACCCGGCCCCTGGCCAGCTCGTGGACGCGCTCGCGCGACAGCCCGCGGCCCTCGGCGACCCGCGAGGTGAAGTCGTCGTAGATCTTGTCGAGGGACGCGTTGACGCGCTCCCACTCGGAGTCGCTGAAGTCCTTCGTGGCGCTGAACATGCGGGCGTGGTCGCCGTCCGCGACGCTGCCGAACCCGATCCCGATCCGGTCGAGGAGCCCGTTCACCAGCGCCTTCCCGGCGACGACGCCGATCGAGCCGGTGAGGGTGCCGGGCTGCGCGACGATCGTGTCGGCGGCCATCGCCACGTAGTAGCCGCCGGACGCCGCGACGTTGCCCATCGACACGACCACGGGCTTGCCGGCGCGCCGCGCCAGCACCACCTCCCGCCAGATCGCGTCGGACGCGACGGCGGAGCCGCCCGGGCTGTTGACGCGGAACACGATCGCCTTGACCCGGTCGTCCTTCACGGCGGCGCGGAACGCGGCGCCGATCGTGTCCGAGCCCATCGCCGGGCCCGAGTTCGGGAACGGGCCGCCGCGCCCGCTGCGGCCGAGCCGGATCGGGCCGTGCCCGTTGATCAGCGCGACGGCGTCCTGCCGGCCGGGCTGCGGCAGCCTGCTCGCCAGTCCGTGCGCGCGGTTGTAGCGGGCGACGTAGCGCAGTTGCGCCTCCTCGCCGAACTCCGCGCGCAGGTCGGCGTACACCTCGTCGCGGTAGCCGAGCTTGTCGACGAGGTTCTCCGCGAGGGCCTCGTCCGCGAGGAGCGGGCCCCGGTCGGTGAGCTCGCGGACCTTGCCCTCCGGGAGGCCGCGGCCCGCGGCGATCCCGGCGGTGATCTGCTCCCCGAGCGAGTCGACCAGGCGCCGCGACGACTCCTCGTGCTCCGGCGTGTACGCCTTCTCCATGAACGTGTTCGCCATGGTCTTGTACTCGTGCCGCTTGGCGAACCTCGGCTGCACGCCCGCCTTCTCCAGCGCGCCCGCGAGGAACGGCTCCTCGATCGCGACGCCGGTCAGCCCGACCTCGCCGGTCGGCTGCAGGTACACCTTGTCGAACCCGGCGGCCAGGTAGAACGGGACGGTGCCGCGCCCGCCCTCGCCGAACGTCTCCGCCCACGCGACGGTCAGCTTGCCCGCGTCCCGCAGCTCCCGGACGGCCTCGCGCAGCTCCTGGACGAGCGCCAGCCCGATCCCGCCGGAGACCTTCACGACGAGGGCGCGCACCCGGGTGTCGGAGCGGGCGCGGCGCAGGCCGTCCAGGACGTCGCGCAGGCTCGTCCGCCGCATGGACATGATCGCTGAGATCGGGTCGGACGGCGCCACCTCCACTATGCCCTCGGTGAGGTCCAGTTCCAGGATCAGCGGGGCCGTCCGCCGGTCGCGGGCCTGTTTGATCACGTTGACGACTGTGCCGGGATCAACCATGGACCCAGCCTATGCGGTGCGCCGTGAATGGGTCGGCCAGCGGATATCGTCGGTCGCATGGGAGACGGCGACGGCTGGGCGGACTGCGACCTCGGGCACACGCACTGGGGACGGTTCGGCGCCGCCGGGCTCCTGGCCTACCACCGCGACGCCGGCGGCGAGCTGTGGATCCTGTTGCAGCAGCGCGCCTGGTGGGGTCTCGGCGGCGGGACGTGGGGCATGTTCGGCGGCGCGCTGCACAGCCATGAGGACGCCGTTACGGGCGCCCTGCGCGAGACGTCCGAGGAGTGCACGCTCGACGTCGGGACCGTGACCGTGCACGGCACCAGCGTCGAAGACCATGGCGGCTGGTCGTTCACGTCCGTCATGGGTTCGCTGACCGAGCGGGTGCCCGTCGAGCCCGCGTCGCGGGAGACGCGCCGCGCGGAATGGGTGCGGGCCGGGGAGGTCACCGACCGGAAGCTGTTCGAGCCGTTCGCGCGGTCGTGGCCACGGTTGCAGGACGCGATGAAGAGCCTCGTCCTCGTCGTGGACGCGGCGAACGTCGTGGGCGCCCGCGCCGACGGCTGGTGGAAGGACCGCGCGGGCGCGAACGCCAGGCTCCGCGACGACCTGAAGGCCCTCAACGCCGGTGTGCGGGGCGTGCCGGACGGGCTCGTCCCGTTCGACCGCTGCTTCCCGGAGATCGTCCTCGTGGTGGAGGGCGCGGCGAGGGGCGTCGCCGACGCGCCCGCGAACGGGGTCCGGGTGGTGGCGGCGCCCGGCAGCGGCGACGACCGGATCGTTGAGCTCGTGCGGGAGGCGCGGCCCGACACCGTCCATCTGGTGGTGACGGCCGACCGGGAGCTGAAGGCCCGCTGCCGGGCCGCCGGAGCCGCCGTCACCGGCCCCCGCTGGCTCCTCGACCGCCTCTAGACCCCGACCGCCGCTAGCTTCCGGCCGGGTTCTCTACGCGGTGGCCTGCGTCGCGGAGCGCCGTGGTCGCGTCCTTCAGGCGGTGCTCCGGGACGAGGACGAGGTCGGCGTGGTAAGTGGACGCGACGAAAACGGAGATCCCGGCCTCGTCGAGCGGGCCGACGATCGCGGCGAGCATTCCCGGTGTGTCCAGGCCGTGGCTCGCGTCGCCGTAGAGGCCGATCCAGCGCTCCGCCTCGGCGAACGGCGACGCGTCCCTGACCACGGTCAGTCCCTCGGGGGCGCGCACCAGGGCGATCCACTCGTCGTCCTCGGGGAACGTCGCGTTCGGGAGGTGCTCCACCGTGAACTGGGACGGGACGATGTGCAGGCGCTGCGCGGTGCTCATCGCGCCACCCTATTCGTCACGTTATTCGGGGACGAGCCACACCGCTCCCAGCGGCGGAACGCGCAGCGCGGCCGACGCGGGCAGGCCGTGCCAGGGTTCGGCGGTCGCCTCGACCCGTCCGAGGTTGCCGACGCCGCTGCCGCCGTAGTCGTAGGAGTCGGTGTTGACGAGCTCGCGCCAGCCGCCCTCGCGGGGCAGGCCGAGCCGGTAGTCCTCGTGCGGGTTCCCGGCGAAGTTGACGACGCACGCCACGACCGGCTGGTCGCCGCCGTCGCCCTCGGTGCCGGGCAGGGACGTCCCGTAGCGCAGGTAGGAGAGGGTGTTGCCGCCGGCGTCGTTGCCGTCGATCCAGCGGAAGCCCTCGTGGTCGCTGTCGCGCGTCCAGAGGGCGGGCTCGTCGCGGTAGGCGCGGTTCAGGTCGCGGACGAGTCTCTGCATCCCCAGATGGTGGGCGCCCTCGGCCGCGTTCTCCATCAGCCACCAGTCGAGCGGACGCTCCTCGGCCCATTCGGCGCCCTGCCCGAACTCCTGCCCCATGAACAGCAGCTGCTTGCCGGGATGCGACCACATGTAGGCGAGAAGGGCGCGCAGCCCGGCGAACTGCTGCCACGCGTCGCCCGGCATCTTGCTCAGCAGCGACCCTTTGCCGTGGACGACCTCGTCGTGCGACAGCGGCAGGACGTAGTTCTCCGAGAACGCGTACACCAGCGAGAACGTGATCTCGTTGTGGTGGTAGTGCCGGAACACGGGCTCGTGGCGCAGGTATTCGAGCGTGTCGTGCATCCAGCCCATGTTCCACTTGAACCCGAATCCGAGCCCGCCGAGATGCGTGGGGCGCGACACGCCGGGCCACGCCGTCGATTCTTCGGCGACCGTCATGATGCCGGGGTTGCGCTTGTAGACCGTCGCGTTCATCTCCTGGAGGAAGGAGATGGCCTCCAGGTTCTCGCGGCCGCCGTAGATGTTGGGCGTCCATTCGCCTTCGTTGCGCGAGTAGTCGAGGTACAGCATCGAGGCGACGGCGTCCACGCGCAGCCCGTCGATGTGGAACTCCTCCAGCCAGTACGACGCGTTCGCCACCAGGAAGTTGCGGACTTCGGCGCGCCCGTAGTTGAAAACGAGCGTCCCCCAGTCGGGGTGCTCGCCGCGGGTCGGATCGTCGTGCTCGTACAGGGCGGTGCCGTCGAAACGGGCCAGCGCCCATTCGTCCTTGGGGAAATGGGCCGGGACCCAGTCCATGATGACGCCGATACCGGCCTGGTGCAGGCGGTCGACCAGGTGGCGGAAGTCGTCCGGGGAACCGAAGCGCGCGGTCGGCGCGTAATAGGACGTGACCTGGTAGCCCCAGGACGGCCCGTACGGATGCTCAGCGACCGGCAAGAGCTCCACGTGCGTGAAACCCATGTCGCGGACGTACGTGGTGAGTTCCTCAGCGAGCTCCCTATAGCCGAGCCCTGGACGCCACGAGCCGAGATGCACCTCGTACACGCTCATGGGGTCGTGCAGCCAGTCGCGTTCTTTGCGGCCGTCCATCCATTCGCCGTCGCCCCACTCATAGGACGACGTGTAAACGCGGGACGCCGTCGCGGGAGGCGTCTCCGTGCACCGCGCCATCGGGTCGGCCTTGGCGCGCAGGACGCCGTCCGCGCCGAGGATCTCGAACTTGTAGCACGCGCCGTCGCCGACGCCGGGAACGAACAGCTCCCAGACGCCGGTCGAGCCGAGCGACCGCATCGGGTATCCGCGGCCGTCCCAGTGGTTGAAGTCGCCGACCACGCGCACGCCGCGCGCCGTCGGCGCCCACACCGCGAACGTCGTCCCCGTCACCGGGCCGAACGCGGAGGCGTAGCTCCGGACGCGCGCGCCGAGCGCCCGCCACAGCTCCTCGTGCCGCCCCTCGCCGATCAGGTGCAGGTCGAGGTCGCCGAGCGTCGGCAGGTGCCGGTACGGGTCGTCCTGGATCGTCTCGGCGCCGTCCTCGTAGGCGACGGCGAGCCGGTAGTCGGGGACGGCGAGCGGCGCCTCGCCGTCGTCGTCGCCGGACAGCGACGCGCCGGCGGGCAGCGTCCCGGTGAACAGCCCTTCGTGGAAGTGGCGGAGGGGGTGCCGGTCGCCGTTCGGCAGGACGACCTCGACGCGTTCGGCGAGCGGCCGCAGTGCCCGGACCGTGACGCCGTCCCGGCCGGGGTGCGCGCCGAGCACGCCGTGCGGATCGTGGTGGTCGCCGCCGACGAGCCGGTCGATCTCCGCGCGCGTGACCCGTGCCATGGAGGAGAGGTTGCCCCGAGATCCGCCGATCTCACTTCGCGGGGGCGCCTGTTTCCCGGAGCTTGAAAGTTTCCGGGCCGGACGGCCCGCCGCGGGACGTTTTGCCTGTCCACCGCGCGCCGGGAGAGCGGTGTTGCGACCGCACGGGCGGCACGACTCTTTGTCGAGGGGGTCGCGCCGATTGCGCCGCCCGTGCGGCCACGTCTACCTGGCCCCAGGGGTGACATCGACCACACCGCCCTGGGATCCACTCCTGTGTCACCTCCGCGACACAGGTACCTGCCGAGCCGGAACGTCCCGGCCCGGTCCGCCCCCGCTCGCGGACCGGGCCCCGCCGTTCCCCATGGCGTCGCGTCACCTCTCTCCGCGCTCCTCGCGCGTCTGGTCGAGCAGCAGCCGGCGCAGCCCCACCGAGTCGTCGGCGGCCACCGTCATCGCGTATCCCGCCTGGAGTTGCGCGTCGGTGAGGTCGCCGCTGCGGGTCGCGTACCAGCGTCCCGCGTCGCTGCGCCACACCTGCCAGCCCGGAAAGTCCCCCTCGATGGCCGCCTTCAGATCGTCGAAGTCGCCCATCAAGGTCGTCCTTTCCCCGAGGCCGCTCTTCTGTATACAAAAGTCTTACTCGGGCTGAGAGGTGTCAAGCTGTCCGTAAGCGGACCGTGCCCCCGCGGATAGCGCATAGAAGGTATGGATCAAGGGAGGGGCGTACCAGGATCGAACGCCGTGTCGAATGACCGTTCGAACGGGGGCGAGGCGTGGAGAACACAGAAGGGGAGGTGACGCCGGTGCCGGACCGTCCCGCCTACCTGCGCATCGCCGACACGCTGCGAGAGGGGATCCGGGACGGCAGCCTTCCGCCAGGGACCCGGCTGCCGACCATCGCCGAGCTGTGCGAGGAGCACGGCGTCTCGGAGATCGTCGTGCGGCAGGCCGTCACGCTGCTGCGCGGCGAGGGGCTTGTCGAGACGCGCCGCGGCGGCGGCACGCTCGTCAAGGTCATCCCGCCGGCGCGCCGGGTGGCGATGGACCGCTACCGCGCGGTGACCAGGCCCATGGCGGTCCCCGAGACGACCTTCACCCGCGACCAGCGGATCACCTGGGCGGAGTACCGGCTCGACCGGGTGTTCACCCGCGTCCGCGCGGACGACGACCTCGGCGCGCTGTTCGAGCTCCCGTCCGGGACGGAGCTGCTCCGCCGCCGGTTCGTCTTCTACTCGCGCGGCGAGCCGCAGCAGATCTCCGTCAACTACCTGCCGTGGGAGCTCGTCGGCGACACGCCGGTCTCCGACCCGGCGCGCGAGCCGTGGCCCGGCGGGACGCTCGCGCAGCTGGCCTATCTCGGCCGTCCGCCGACCCGCGTCGAGGAGTCCGTGCGGTCCCGCATGCCGACGCCCGAGGAGGCCGAGACGCTCCGGATGACGCGCGGCGTGCCGGTCCTGGCGATCACGCGCCGGCTGCTGTCGCGCGCCGAGGTGATGGAGGTCTGCCGTGACATCGTGCTCCCCGCCGACCGCGTCGTCCTCGACTACTCCATCGACCTTTGACCGTCCCGGCGCCTCTGGCCGTCATGGCGGGCTCTGGCCGTCCGCGCGGGCGCGGGTCAGGCGGTGAGGTGGGCCAGCGACCTGAGCGGGACGGGCAGCCACGACGGGCGGTTCCGCGCCTCGTACCGGATCTCGTAGACCGCCTTGTCGAACTCGAACGCCCGCGTCAGCGCCGCGTGCGCGGCGGGGTCGGGCCCGCCGGCCGCGGCGTAGCCGGTGCAGAACGCCTTCCGGTTGCGTTCCGCCCACGCGCGGGCGCGCAGTTCCAGCGCGTCGGCCGTGTCCGGCGGCAGGTCGCCGTGCCGCGCGATGAGGAACCGGGCCGCGTACTCGAAGGAGCGCAGCATTCCGGCGACGTCCCGCAGCGGATGCGCGGGGGCGCGGCGCTCGGCGGGGGAGCGGGCGGGCTCGCCCTCGAAGTCCAGCAGCGCCCAGCCGGCGCCGGTGCGCAGGACCTGGCCGAGGTGGTAGTCGCCGTGGACGCGCTGGACCCGCAGCGTCCGCGCCCCGGCCGTGACCTCGTCGAACGCCTCCCGGAGCGCGTGGGCGTACGGGCGTATCTCCGGGACGGCGGCGCTGACCTGGTCGAGCTGCGCGTGCATCGCGTAGACGGTCTCCCGCAGCAGGGCGGGCGGCGCCTGCGTCACGCCGAACGCGGCGGCGAGGTCGCGGTGTACCTCGGCGGTGGCCGCGCCGAGCCGTTCGGCCTCGGCGGCGAAGTCGCCGCCGGCGGCGCCCGCGTCGCTCGTGGTCGGCGCCCGGCCCGGTCCTGGCGGCGTGGGCTGCGCCAGCCAGTCGCGGACGCTGGTGAGCGCGAGCTGCCAGCCGTCGGTCGCGCCGCGGAGGTACTCGGAGAGGAGCGCGAGCGTCGTGGGCTCGTTCTCGCCGCCGTCCGTCCCAGGGTCCAGGTCGATCCAGCCGTGCACGGCGGGGACGTGCCCGGAGCCTCTGCCGCTGAGCGCCAGGTTGACCTCCAGGTCCGGGTTGACGCCGGGGGAGAGGCGGCGGAACAGCTTGAGGATGTGGGCGTCGCCGAAGATCAGCGAGGTGTTGCTCTGCTCCGCCGTGATGGGGGCGCCGTCCAGGTCGGTGCGGAGGCCGGCGCCGGGCGCGTGGCGGAACCGCAGCGGCCCGACCATCGTCTCGTCCGCCATGTGCGCGAGCAGCGGACGGGTGAGCTCCGGGTCGTGGACGGCGTCGTACACGTGCCCGTCGATGCCCTGCTCGCCGCCGGTCAGCCGTCCGATCGCGACATGCCGCAGCGGGTCGGGCAGGTGGCGGCGTACGCCGAGGAGCAGTTGGTAGTGGTCGACGGTGCCGTTCTGGTGGACGTCGAGGATGAGGTGGTGGAGTGCGGGGTCGCCGGTGCGCAGTTCGGTGGCGGTGCCGATGGAAAGGTTCTCGATGGGGCCGTCCTTGCCGCCGAACCATCGCTGCTCGGGCAGCCAGCCGGCCAGGAGCCGGACGAGGGAATGGTCGGACGGCGTCACGGCTACACCGCTCCCTCTCCCTGTTCGCGCGCTTCGGGCGGCGGCAGCAGGAACCAGTAGAAACCGTGCCCGGGCAATGTCAGCAGATAGGGCAGGTCGCCGATGGCGGGGAATTGGACGCCGCCCATGCACTCGATCGGGCTGGAGTCCCGGAAACGGCGCAGGTCGAGTTCCACGGGCTGCGGGAAACGCGACAGGTTGTTCACGCACAGGACCGTGCCCATGCCGCCCCACTGGTTGCCGTCCTCGCTGTCGATTTCGCGGGTGAAGGCGAGGACGGAGGGGTTGGAGGCGGAGAGTTCGACGTAGGTGCCGACGCCGAAGACGGGGTGGCGTTGGCGGATTTCGATCATTTTGCGGGTCCAGTGGAGTAGGGAGCCGGGGTTGTTGGTTTGGGCTTCGACGTTGACGGCTTGGTAGCCGTAGATGGGGTCCATGATGACGGGGAGGTAGAGGCGGGCGGGGTCGCAGGCGGAGAAGCCGGCGTTGCGGTCGGGGG